>NZ_JBANAZ010000022.1:0-122956 GCF_059803455.1 Bradyrhizobium sp. UFLA05-108
CTTCGAACAAGGAGATGATCTGAAATGATCTAACAACGACTCATCCTTGACCAAGCCCATACAAGTATTCCAGAGACTGCGCCTGGCCACGGAGAGGCCGAGGCGTATTGGCTGCCCCGCCTTCGCAGAGCATGACAGTGAGTGTCGGCTGAAAGAGTGCCTTACTGCACGCTCAGCAGCCGTAGGGTGGGCAAAGGCGCGCTTGCGCCGTGCCCACCCCTTCCGTTGCGATGGTGGAAAGACGGTGGCGGTGGGCACGCTTCGCTTTGCCCACCCTACGGGACTGTGAGTGTGGGGCCGAGAGCGTGCCTTACTGCACGCTCAGCGCCACGAAGCGCAGCTCGCCGTCACCGTTGGAGACGAGCAGCAGCACTGACTTCTTGCCGTCCTTCTTGAGCTGGTCGATGCGCTTCTGGACGTCGGCGCCGCTGGAGACGGCCTCCTGCGCCACCTCGACGATGACGTCGCCGGCGGAGAGCCGCTTCTCGGCCGCGTCGGAACTGGCATCGACATTGGTGACGACCACGCCCTTGACGCTGTCCTTGATCTTGTAGCGGGCGCGCAGGTCCTTGTTCAGCGTCGCCAGATCAAGGCCGAGCGCCTTCTGCGTCACCGGCTTCTCCGGCGCCGGCTCGTCGGTCTTCACTGCGGCCTGGACCTTTTCCGGATCCTGCAAGCGGCCGAGCTTGACGCGCTTGGTCTCCTCCTGGCCCTTGCGGATAACGACGACGTCGACCTCCTTGTCGACCGCGGTGTCGGCGACGACGCGGGAGAGATCCTTCGGGTCCTTGATGTCCTTGCCGTCGAACTTGACGACGACGTCGCCGGGCTCGATGCCGGCGGGCTTTGCCGGGCCCTTCTCGTCGACGCCGGCAACCAGCGCACCACGCGGCGGCTTGATGTTGAGGCTTTCGGCGATCTCGTCGGTGACCGACTGGATGCGCACGCCGAGCCATCCGCGGCGCAGTTCGCCGAACTGGCGAAGCTGGTCGACGACGCCAGCCACCGTCTTCGACGGCACGGCGAACCCGATGCCGATCGAGCCGCCGGAGGGCGAGATGATCAGCGTGTTGACGCCGATGACCTCGCCTTCGAGGTTGAACAACGGGCCGCCGGAATTGCCGCGGTTGATGGCGGCGTCGGTCTGGATGTAGCTGTCATACGGGCCCGACGAGATGTCGCGGTTCTTGGCCGAGACGATGCCGGCCGTCACCGTGCCCCCTAGGCTGAAGGGGTTGCCGATCGCGACCACCCAGTCGCCGAGACGCAGCTTGTCGGAGTCGCCGAACTTCACTGAGACCAACTGCTTTGGCGGCTTGAACTTCAAGACAGCGAGGTCGGTCTTCTTGTCGACGCCGACGAGCTCGGCCTTGATCTTGGTGCCGTCGTTGAGAATGACGTTGATCTCGTCGGCATCCGCGATCACGTGATTGTTGGTGACGACGATGCCGGAGGTGTCGATGATGAAACCGGAGCCGAGCGAGTTGGTCTTGCGAGGCGGACCGTTGTCACCCCTGTCGCCACCCTTGCTGCCGCCGCCGGGACCACGACGGTTCTTGAAGAAGTCGTCGAAGAATTCCTCGAAGGGCGAGCCGGGCGGCAGTTGCGGCATGGTGTTGGTGCCGCCGCCCTTGGCTTCGACAGTCTGCGAGGTCGAGATGTTGACGACCGCGTCGATCACCTTCTCGGCGACGTCGGCGATGCCCTCCGGTCCGCGCGCGTAAGCCGGCGAGCCGAACGCGCTGAACGCGCTGATGGCGATCGCAGCCAGCCCGAGTCGCATGCAATGGCGCAGACGGGTCGTGGCAATGATGGCAGCGGTCATTGTGATCTCCGAAAGAGAATTAAGGATTCGTTGTCCAGACTGCGCTCGAACGGGGTGGCGGCGCAAGCACGGAGGTTAACGGGCCTCAAGACCCGGATAATACGGCGAAAAACCGGCGACTTTGCTTCACTTTAGCGTTCGCGTCGGAAGTGCCGGGCTCAGTGGTGCCGGATCCACCAGATCAGGATCAGGCCGGCCACGGCCGAGCCGATGCCCACGGCACGCAGGATATGATCGGGAGTTGCAAGCGCGCTCTTCATCGCCTTGCGCATCCACGCGGGACTTGCCGCGAACATCAAGCCTTCCAGCACAAACAGAATGCCCAAGCCGATGAGGAAGTCGGCAAACGCTATTGACCTCATCGGACTGGAACCTCCCCTTGTGCCGTTCTTGTTCCGCGTAGGGGCGGCACCGGCGCCGCCCCTGTTTCGTCTTACTGTTTCGGCGCCGCCTGCGCTTCGGCACCCGCCTTGCCGCTTGGGCTACCGAAGTACCGGAAGAAATCCGAGTTCGGCCGCAGCAGATAGCGGGTGTCGCTCGAGCGCAGGCCGGTCTCATAGGCCGACATCGAACGGAAGAAGGCGAAGAAGTCCTGGTCCTTGCCGTAGGCGTCCGCGAACAACCGGGTGCGTTCCGCATCGCCTGCGCCGCGGGTCTGCTCGGCCTGCGAGTTGGCTTCAGCGATGATCACGGTCGCCTCGCGGTCGGCCTTGGAGCGGATTTCCTGTGCCTTCTGGCCGCCCTGTGCGCGGAACTCGGCCGCTTCGCGCTGGCGCTCGGTCTTCATCCGATCGTAGACGGCCTGGCTGTTCTGCTCGGGCAGATCGGCGCGCCGAATGCGGACGTCGACGACCGAGATACCGTAGCCGTCGGCTTCGCGGTCGAGCTGCTCGCGGATGCGGCCCATCAGCTTCTCGCGCTCGTCGCGCACTACCGTGATGAAGGTGACCTCGCCGAGCACGCGGCGCAGCGCCGCGTTGAGCAGCGTCGTGAGTTGGAGGTTGGCCGCCTGGATCGAGCCGACGCTCTGATAGAAGCGCAGCGCATTCTTGATGCGGTAGCGCGCGAAGGCGTCGACCACGAGCCGCTTCTGGTCGGAGGCGATCACTTCCTGCGACGGGTTTTCCAGATCGAGGATGCGCTTGTCGATGCTGATCACGCTGTCGACGAACGGCGCCTTGAAGTTCAGCCCGGGCTCGGTGACGACCTTGACGGGTTCGCCGAGACGGACCACGAGCGCCTGCTCGGTCTGCTGCACCGTAAAGACGGAGCTGTAGGCCACGATCAGGATGAGCAAGAGGACGATCAGCGAGACGATGCCAGTGACCGGAGACCTCATCGGGTACCTCCGCCCTGCTGGCCAGAGGTGGCCGGCGGCCGCTTCGGCGTCAGCTCATTGAGCGGAAGAAAGGGCACCACGCCGCCTTGGCCGGTCGCGGCACCGTCATAGACGAGCTTTTCCGAGCCGCCGAGCACGCGCTCCATCGTCTCCAGATAGATCCGTTCACGCGTCACGTCCGGCGCCTTCTTATATTCTTCGTACACTTTCAAAAAGCGCGCGCTCTGGCCCTTGGCCTCGGCGATCACTTGTTCCCTATAGCCCTCGGCGGCCTGGAGGATCTGCGCGGCGCGACCGCGCGCTTCCGGCACGACACGGTTGGCATAGGTCTGGGCCTCGTTCTGCAACCGCTCGAGGTCGGCGCGCGCCGCCTGCACGTCGCGGAAGGCGTCGATGACCTGCGCCGGCGGGTCGACCTTCTGCATCTGCACCTGGGTGATCAGGATGCCGGAGCCGTAGCCGTCGAGTGTCCTCTGCATCAATTCCTGCACGCCCTGCTCGGTGGTGTTGCGGGCGCCGGTCAGGATCGGCTGGATCTGCGAGCGGCCGATCACCTCGCGCATCGCGCTTTCGGCGACCGCCTTCACGGTGCCCTCGGGATTCTGGATGTTGAACAGGAAGTCGCCGACGCCGTCGGGCTTGATACGCCACAGCACGGTGAAGTCGACGTCGACGATGTTCTCGTCGCCGGTCAGCATCAGGCTCTCTTCCGGCACGTCGCGGATGGTACGGCCGCGGCGGGAGGGATCGTCGATCAGCGTCATGCCGATAGAAATGGTCGAGACACGCAGCGCTTTCGGCAGCAGCACCGTCTCGATTGGATACGGCAGATGGTAGTTCAGGCCCGGCTGCACGGTGCGCACGTGCTTGCCGAAGCGCAGGACGACGCCGAGCTCTTCCGACTGCACGCGGAAGAAGCCCGAGGCGAGCCAGATCGCGACGATGAACAGCACGATGACGGTGATGCCGATGCCGCTGAAATAACCGCCAGGCAAAAGCTGCTGGAGCCGGTCCTGGCCGCGTCGCAGAAGGTCTTCCAGATCCGGCGGCCTCGGCCCGACCGGTTGCGGACCTGTGCCCCATGGCCCTTTCGAGCCCGAGCCCCACGGGCCACCGCCCTGATTCTTCCACGGCATTCGACAGTCTCCTCGGCAGGGTCTGGAATTGCCCCCACCCGCTTTGTCCGGTTCGGCTTTATAGGGGACGCTTTGCCCCCTTACAACGCACGCCTGACCGCCTCCGAGCTATGCCGCGCTGGGGAAATGTCAATGTAAACATTGGTAAAAGCGGTTAATGTTGCGGCCGCCGACGATATGTCACATACGAGAAATCGGCGCTGTCGTCGCCTGCCGCCGAATGCCGGACGCGCGCGACCTCCTCCCAGTCTGCCTTGTTGATCTCGAAAACAGTGTCGCCCTCCGGCTGCGCATGCACTTCCGTGACTTCGAGGCGGTCGGCGCGGTCGAGCCATTGCCGGTAGATCTCGGCGCCGCCGATCACGGCAATCTCGGAGACAGAGCGCCGCTGGGCGTCGCCGCGCGCGATTGCATGGGCATCCGCCGCGGATGTGGTCACGACGGCGCCAGCCGCACGGAAGCTCGCATCGCGGGTGATGACGATGTTGGTGCGACCCGGCAGCGGCCGGGGCAGCGACTCGAAGGTCTTGCGGCCCATCACCACGGGCTTGCCGATGGTCAGCGCCTTGAAACGCTGCATGTCGGATTTCAGCCGCCACGGAATCGCGTTGCCGGCGCCGATGACGCCGTTCTCGGCGATGGCAACGACGAAGATGATCTCCATCAGGGAGCCTTCCCTGCAAGCCGCGTCAAGGCATCACCGGTGACGCGGCACAGCGTCCAGTCATCCATCATGACGGCGCCGAGCGACTTGTAGAATGCGATCGACGGCGCGTTCCAGTCCAGCACCGTCCATTGTAGGCGCGACCAACCATTCTCGACGCATTCCTTCCCGAGATAATTAAGCAGCGCCTTGCCGATGCCCTTGCCGCGATGCGACGGCCGCACATAGAGGTCCTCGAGATAGATTCCGTGCCGGCCGCTGAAGGTGGAGAAATTCACGAACCATACCGCGAAGCCGACCGCTTCGCCGCTCCATTCGGTGATCGCGCAGAAAAGTCGCGGGTTCGCACCGAACAGCGCTTCCGCAATCATGGCCTCGGTCGCTTCGACCTCATGCGTGAGCTTCTCGTACTCGGCAAGCTCGCGGATGAAGGAGAGAACGAGCCCGGCCTCGCCGGGTCGCGCGCGGCGGATGTTGAGCGACATTGGCTAAAGCGCAACGGTTTCGGGTTGAATCATCATCGCGCTTTCTTTTTCGCGCATGATCTGTTCGGAAAACCGCGGCACACTTTTCCGGATCATGCGCTAAACGGCGACTTCCGCCTTGATGTGCGGATGCGGATCGTAGCCGACGAGTTCGAAATCCTCAAAGCGGAAGGAGAAGATGTCCTTCACGTCCGGATTGATCCGCATCACCGGCAGCGGACGCGGCGTCCGCGTCAATTGCAGCCGCGCCTGCTCCAGATGATTGGAATAGAGATGCGTGTCGCCGAGCGAGTGCACGAAGTCGCCGGGCTTCAGGCCCGTGACCTGCGCGACCATCATCGTGAGCAGCGCGTAGGAAGCAATGTTGAAGGGTACGCCGAGGAAGACGTCGGCCGAGCGCTGATAGAGCTGGCACGACAATTTGCCGTTCGCGACATAGAACTGGAACAGCAGGTGGCAGGGCGGCAGCGACATCTTCTCAACGTCGGCTGGGTTCCAGGCGGTGACGATCAGCCGGCGCGAGTCCGGGTTCTTCCTGATCATGTCGATGACATTGGCGATCTGGTCGATGCTGCGCCCGTCGGCCGTGGGCCAGGAGCGCCATTGATGGCCGTAGACCGGCCCTAGATCGCCGTTGGCATCGGCCCATTCGTCCCAGATGGTGACGCCGTTGTCGCGCAGATATTTGATGTTGGTGTCGCCCTTCAGGAACCACAACAGCTCATGCACGATCGCCTTCAGCGGCAACCGCTTGGTGGTCAGCATCGGAAAGCCGGCCGCAAGGTTGAAGCGCATCTGATGGCCGAACACCGACAGCGTGCCGGTGCCGGTCCGATCGCGCTTCTCGGCGCCGTCTGAAAGAATCCGCTCGAGCAGGTCCTGATACTGGTGCATGTGCGTGCGCTATGGGCCTTCTGGGAGGCCGGCGAACTTAGCGGCCGGCCCCGTGCTGCGACAGCAGCGATTCGCTGCCTCGCACAGATTATACCCGGAAAAGTGAGCGTTCCGCCGGCAAACGACAAGGGGCGGAACTTGCACCCCGCCCCTGCCCTACCCTGTTGATAATACTGGCAAGTTGGTAACGCCGGCCTCAGTTCTCCGATTCCGTAAAGACCTCGTCGCGCTTGGCGCGCAACACCGGCAGAACCGTGAGCACCAGGAGGGCGGCTGCGATCGCGAGCAGCACGGCGGAGAGCGGACGCGTCACGAACACGCTCCAGTCGCCGCGCGAGATCAGCAGCGCGCGACGCAGATTCTCTTCCATCAGCGGTCCGAGCACCATCCCGAGCAGCAGCGGTGCCGGTTCGAAATCGTGCTTGATCAGCCAGTAGCCGACGAGGCCGAACACGCCCGCGAGAATGACGTCGACCGGTGCGTTGTTCACCGAGTAGATGCCGATCGCGCAGAAGATCACGATCGAGGGGAACATCAGCCGATAGGGCACGCGCAACAGGCGCACCCAGATGCCGACCAGCGGCAGGTTGATGATGATCAGCATGAGGTTGCCGATCCACATCGAGGCGATCATGCCCCAGACGAGGTCCGGCTGCTTCTGCATCACCTGCGGGCCCGGCACGATGCCGTGAATGGTCATGGCGCCGACCATCAGCGCCATCACCGCGTTCGGCGGGATGCCGAGCGTCAGCAGCGGGATGAAGGAGGTCTGCGCCGCTGCGTTGTTGGCGCTCTCCGGCGAAGCGACGCCTTCGATCGCGCCGCGGCCGAACCGCGACGGATTCTTCGCGATCTTCTTCTCCAGCGTATAGGCGGCAAAGGAGGCGATGACCGCGCCGCCGCCGGGGAGGATGCCGAGGATCGATCCAAGAACGGTGCCGCGCACGATCGCGGGCGCCGAGTCGACCAGGTCTTTCCTTGTCGGCATCAACCCCGTGATCTTCTGCTGCACGAGATCGCGGTTCATCTCAGCGCCGGCATCGAGGTTGCGGATGATCTCGGCAAAGCCGAACACGCCCATCGCCACCGTCGCGAAGCCGAGACCGTCCGCAAGCTCCGGAATGTTGAAGGCCATGCGCGAGGCGCCGGTCTCGATGTCGGAGCCGACCATCGAGAGCAGCAGTCCGAACACGATCATCGCGATCGCTTTCAGCACCGAACCCTTGGCTAGCACCACCGCGAAGATCAGGCCGAGCACCATCAGCGAGAAGTATTCGGCCGGACCGAAGGCCAGCGCGAGCTTGGTCAGGGGCGCGCCGAGAACGGCGATCAGGACCGTCGCAACGCAGCCGGCGAAGAACGAGCCGATCGCCGCAATCGCCAGCGCCGGACCGGCGCGACCCTGCCTGGCCATCTGATGGCCGTCGATCGCCGTGACGACCGAAGTCGCTTCACCGGGAATGTTGACAAGGATCGAGGTGGTCGAGCCGCCATATTGCGCACCATAATAGATGCCGGCGAGCATGATCAGCGCGCCGACCGGTGGCAATCCGAACGTGATCGGCAACAGCATCGCGACGGTTGCGATGGTGCCGATGCCCGGCAGCACGCCCACCAGCGTACCGACGAGCGCACCAATCAGGCACATCAGGAGGTTGATCGGCGAAAACGCGACGGCAAAACCGTGAGCGAGGTTGGCAAAGAGATCGACCATCACGCCCTCACTGGACCAGGAATCGCGGGAACATCGGCATCGGCAATCCCAGGACGTAGGGGAATAGCAGCGCACAGCCGAGCGTCAGGCAGGCGCCGACGATGGCGGCTTCGATCCAGCGTGTCTCGTGCGAGCCGGTCGCCGCGATCAAAAAGCTTAGGAACGCCGTGACTACGAGGCCGAGCGGGCGGATCGCCAGAGCGAAGAAGACAATCGCCGCCATCACGAACAACGGCCCGCGCCACGAATAATGGGAGAGCCCCGCTCCCTCGGTCAGCAGTCCCGTCAGCGCGATGGCCGCAGACAGCACGACCAAGAGCCCGCCGAACATGCGCGGCGCCGTGCCGGCTCCGAAGGAGAAGCCGCGCATGCCCTGCAAGTCACTCGACGCCCACAACGCGAACAGCGCGACCGCCATCAGCACGATGCCGCCGATATAATCCTGCGGCGCGCGGATGGTCATGAAGAGCGTGAGGATTGCGACCGCAAACAGCGGATAGGAGTAGATCAGCGCCAGCAGAACGTCCGAGGACAGCGCCTTCTTGGCATCAGCGCCGAACGTCCCGAGGACCGCGCCGGGCGCCCCAGCCAAAAGCGCGGTCGCATGGCTGATCAGGACGGTCGCCGGGCCGCGCCCGCTCCCCCATCCGAAGATCGTGCCAATCGACCAGATGAATTCGAATATCTGCGGCGCGAGCGCCAGCAGGACGATGCCGATGGCGACCGATGTGTTTCGCGTCGTTGTCGCCGAGTGGCCCATTATGTCGGCCATGCATGTCTCCTCCGCGACCCCGTAAGTCACGAGCCCTGTTGTTCTATTGGATGGAATTGGATCCCCACCAGCATCATTGCCTAGCGATTTTCATTAGACAACGCCAGCAAAACCCAAGACGCCCCCGGCAAGCAACAGCCAGAGCGGATTGACGCGCGACACCGAGGCGAGCACCGCAACGCCCGCCATCAGCAGCGCGGCAATCACGGTGTGCGTGGTGGATTGGGCCAGGATCAGAGCGCTTGCCGCCATCAGGCCGATCGACAGCGGAACCAGCGCAGCCTGGATCATGGCGGGCCAGCGCGATTGGCTGGGACGGTTGAGGAGGCGGCTCACATAGTAGGCAAGCAGGGCGGTCGGAAGGCACATCGCGAGCGTTGCCGCGAGCGCGCCGGGAATGCCGGCGACCGCATAGCCGATCAGCGTGACAATCAGGACGTTCGGTCCGGGCGAGAGCTGCGAGATCGCAAAGGCATCCGCGAACTGCTTGTCGGTCATCCAGTGATGCACGTCCACGGCGATGCGGTGCATCTCGGGCACCGCCGCGGCCGCACCGCCGACCGCGAACAGCGACATCAGGCCGAAAGTCGAGATCAGCGCCCAGATCGGATTCTCGCTGTTCATGCTGCTACCTTCCGTCGCAGGACAACCGTGATGGCGATGCTGGCAGGGATCGCGACCAGCAACACGGCTTGCAGCGGCAGCCGCAGCACGCCGATCGCGACGAACACGGCGGCCATCAGGACGAGGGCGATGGCATCGGCGCGCTTCAACAGCGGTGTCATCATACGAAAGACCACCGCGATCAGCAGCCCGACGGCCGCGCAAGATACCCCGGCAAGAGTGCGGCGCAAAACCTCGAGCTCGCCGAAATGGGCGTAGAGTACGGCGAGAGCCGTCATGATCAGCGTCGGCGGCACCAACAGCCCGGCGAAGGCGGCGACGCCGCCGGCAAGCCCGCGCAGGCGCGAGCCGAACACCATCGACAGGTTGACGATGTTCGGACCGGGGAGGAAGTGGCAGAGGGCGAAGGTCTCGTTGAACTCGTCCGCCGTCATCCAGCGGTGGTCGTCCACGATCGCCCGCCGCGCGAACACCAGGACGCCGCCGAACCCGGCCAGCGACATCCGGGCAAAGGCCATGAACAGGGCGAAGAGGCCCGGTGGGTCGGTCTTGACGGGGATATCCGGCTCTTGAACGGCCGGTGCGGAATCCGAGGACATCGTGGCAGCTTAAGGGGGCCGCTATCCCCGCGCCAAGGCTGGCCATCCGGGCGGCCAGCACCTATCCAAAGGAACTCTCGCCAAACCCCTGTCTTTCCCGATCTTTGCCGCCTATATTGGGGGTGCCGGCTTGCCGGCTATGGAAATAAACGGTCGTCGCAATAAACCATTCGGACCCGGGGGCGGTACCCGGCGCCTCCACCAAAGCCCACCAGCGGGCTACCCGAGAGCGGGCTTTGGCGGGGGCGAAATAGGATCGACGAGGGCGTAAAGGGCGTGCTTTTTCCCGGTATTGTTCCGCCGTTATCGGGCTACTGCAATAGTTGCCAACGACAACTTTGCTCCGGTTGCTCAGGCTGCGTAACGCAGTTTGAAAGACCACTTTAAAGTCCTAGCGGGTTAAGCTCCGCTAGGCGGGGTTCGGAGGCACCTGGCAACAGAAGCCTCCACTTCCATTTTTCTCCCGCCTTTTTTCTCGTGGGCGGGGACTCCTTCTGGCCGGTCGGGCGCGGTACCATTGCGGCCTGGCGAGTCGGCGCGGCACCGGCTCGGGAAATACGACAGGACCGATAGTCAGGATCCATAATGGCGACCGATCATATCCGATACGACGTGCTGGCACGCGACGCATTGCGCGGCGTGCTGCGGAAGGTGCTGAGCGATGCCGCAGCGCACGGATTGCCGGGCGAGCATCACTTCTTCATCACCTTCGTATCGAAGGCGGAGGGCGCAAAGCTGTCGCCGCGGCTGCTCGCGCAATACCCCGACGAGATGACCATCATCCTGCAGCACCAGTTCTGGGATCTGACCGTGCTCGAGGACCGTTTCGAGGTCGGCCTGTCCTTTGGCGGCATCCCGGAGCGGCTGGTGGTGCCGTTCAGTGCGATCAAGAGCTTCCTCGATCCGTCGGTGAAATTCGGCCTCCAGTTCGACACCTCCGATGTCGCGGAAGTGCCGCCCGCGGCACTCCCCGCGGCGCCTGCCCCCTCGGCTGTCGCGGTCCCCGCGCCGGCTGCCGAGAAGGCGGAAGCCGAGGACGAACCCACCGCGCCCAACCAAGGCGGCGCCGAGGTCGTCCGACTGGATCGCTTCCGCAAGAAATGATCGAGTTCGCTGGGCACGAGCGCCCAAGCGCAGCCAAACCACCTATATAGATGAGCTCGAGAAGCCGCGCGCATTCCGCGCGGCAGAATGGATGCGCTCATGGACAAGACGACCCGGCCCTCGCGCCGCTCTGCCACCCGAATCGAGACCGACAGTTTTGGTCCGATCGAGGTCCCTGCCGACCGTTACTGGGGCGCGCAGACTGAACGCTCCCGGCAGAATTTCCGCATCGGGGAAGACCGCATGCCGATCTCGCTCGTGCATGCGCTCGGCATCGTCAAGCTGGCCGCAGCCCAGACCAATCGCGAACTCGGCCTTCTCGACCAGCGCCGGGCGAACGCGATCATCCGCGCCGCGCGCGAGGTGGTCGAGGGCAAGCTCGACGACCACTTTCCGCTGGTGGTGTGGCAGACCGGCTCGGGCACCCAGAGCAACATGAACCTCAACGAGGTGATCGCCAACCGCGCCAACGAGCTCTTGGGCGGCGAGCTCGGCGCCAAGAAGCCGGTGCATCCCAACGACCACGTCAACATGAGCCAGTCGTCGAACGACTCTTTTCCGACCGCGATGCACATCGCGGCCGCCGGCCGGATCACGGCCGATCTCATTCCTGCACTCTCCGAGCTGCTCGTCGCGCTGCACAAGAAGGAGAAGGCGTTCGCTGGGATCGTCAAGATCGGCCGCACGCACACCCAGGATGCGACGCCGCTGACGCTCGGCCAGGAGTTTTCCGGCTATGCCGCACAGGTCGAAAGCGGCATCGCGCGATTGAAGGTCGCGGTAAAGGATCTCTATCCGCTGGCGCAAGGCGGTACCGCGGTCGGCACCGGTCTCAACTCAAAGCCGCGCTTTGCAAGGCTGTTCGCCAAGCAGGTCGCCGGCATCACGAAACTCCCCTTCACCAGCGCCGCCAACAAGTTCGAGGCGCTGGCGTCGAACGACGCCTATGTGCTCGTGCATGGCGCCATCAATTCAGTAGCGACGGGGCTGTTCAAGATCGCCAATGACATCCGCCTGCTGGGATCAGGCCCGCGCTCGGGGCTGGGCGAACTGATCCTTCCCGAGAACGAGCCGGGATCCTCGATCATGCCCGGCAAGGTCAACCCGACCCAGTGCGAGGCGATGACCATGGTGTGCTGCCAGGTGTTCGGCAATCACACCGCGATCACGGTCGCCGGCAGCCAGGGGCATTTCGAGCTCAACGTCTTCAAGCCCGTGCTCGCCTACAACATGCTGCATTCGATCCGGCTGATGGCCGATGCCGCGCGCTCCTTTACCGAGCATTGCGTATCGGGCATCCGCGCCGACGAGAAGCGGATCCGCGAGCTGATGGAGCGCTCCTTGATGCTGGTGACGGCGCTGGCGCCGAAGATCGGCTACGACAACGCGGCCAAGGTGGCGAAAACGGCGCATGCCAACGGCACCACGCTCAAGGAAGAGGCGCTCCGGCTCGGCTTGGTGTCGGCGGACGAGTTCGAGCGGCTGGTCCAGCCCGAAAAGATGACCCATCCCGGCTGATTTCCGAATTTCGATAGGCCTCCGTAAAGATACGGAGGAAAAAACGGCATGAAATATGGGGTCCGGGCAAGGGGATTTGATTACCGTCAATGTTCTGGCCTTGGCGCATGCTAGGCGAGTGTTTGCCCCTGACCGGGCGAAATTGATTGTTTGATGGTACCAGAGGCCGATTGACGAGGATCAAATGGCGATCAAGTGTCATGGAGCGCGGCGCAACGCCTTATTTCCGCATGTTTCACCCCGCCCGCCGAGGATCGAGTGATGGAGACGCGGCATGGGGAACGTCATCAACCTGAACCGCTTCCGGAAGCGCGCCGAGCGGGAAGCCTCGGCGAAGCAGGCGGAGGCCAACCGGACGAAGTTCGGCCGCAGCAAGGCCGAGCGATCGGCGGAGGAGAAGCGCGAGGCCCAAGCGAAGGAGCGCCTGGATCAGCATCGGATCGAGCGCGAGGAACAGCCATGAAATCGCCCGTCGTCAAGCGATCGATCGTCGTCGCCGGCCACAAGACAAGTGTCAGCCTGGAAGAGGCCTTCTGGAATGGCATGAAGGAGATCTCCGGCCTGCGCAACATGACGCTGTCGGAGCTGGTCGGAGAGATCGACGGCAATCGCCAGCAGGGCAACCTGTCGTCCGCGATCCGGCTGTTCGTGCTCGATTACTTCAAGAACCGCGCTGCAGCGGTCCTGCCCGAGCAAAAAGTGCCGGCCCAATAGGCCGGAGCCGTCAGGTAAAGCATCCGCGAGGCCGCACTTTATAATCACTCTAAGGTGCGGTCCCGGCTGCGTGAGCGCGCTTGACCTGTCTCGCTGCCGTTGAAAATACAGGGCATGACCGACGACAACATCACGCTCCCGCAGACATCCACGCACCTGCCCTCGGGTTCGCCTCTGGGGCTGGCCGAACGCGGCTATTCGGGCGTCATCCAGCATCTTTCCGCCAACGGTGCGGGCTCGGCCCTGTCGGACGTCGAGCTGGAAAGCCGCCTGATCGAGCTCGGCTTCGTCGAGGGTGCCAAAGTCGAGATCCTGCACGAGGGCATCGTCGGCCGTGACCCGATTGCGGTTCGCGTCGACAACGTCACCATCGCGGTGCGCCGTCGCGAAGCCATGGCCATCATCGTCGCGTAACGAGCGACCGGACCGCTGACCCAGGCCTTTAATCCCATGGAAGCTCCCCTGCTGCATCTGGCCCTGGTGGGCACGCCGAACAGCGGCAAGACCTCGCTGTTCAATGCGTTGACCGGCAGCCGGCAGAAGGTCGCGAACTATCCCGGCGTCACCGTCGAGCGCAAGGAAGGCTTTTTCGTCACTCCCTTGGGACGCCAGGTCTCGGTTGTCGACCTGCCCGGCACCTATTCGCTGCGCGGCCGCAGCCCGGATGAGGAGATCACCCGCGACATCGTGCTCGGCAAGGCCTCGGGCGAGACGAAGCCCGATCTCGTGCTGTGCGTGGCCGACTCCACCAATCTGCGCCTGACCATCCGCCTCCTGCTCGAGCTCAAGCGCACCGGACGACCGATCGTGCTGGTGCTCAACATGTTCGACATCGCGACCCGCCGCGGCATCACGGTGGACGTGGCGCGGATGGCCGACGCGCTCGGCGTACCCGTGGTCACCTCGATCGCGGTGCGCAAAGGCGGCACCGCCGATCTGCTCAAGCTGACCGACGAGATCTCCGCGCAGGTGAAGCCGCAGCCCCAGGAGAACAACTGGCGGCCGCTCGGCGTCGCCGAACTGCGCGCCACGCAGCGCGAGGCCGACCGGATCATCGCTTCCACCGTCAGCCTGCCTGCTAGCCCCGACACCTGGACCGCGCGGATCGACGCCGTGGTGCTGCATCCCGTCGGCGGCCTCATCGTGCTCGCCCTGATCCTGTTCGTGATGTTCCAGGCGGTGTTCGCCTGGGCGCAGCCGCTGATGGAGCTCTTGTCCTCCTCCTTCGACGCGCTCGGGCAGTTCGTGCACGACACCCTGCCCGCCGGCCTGTTGCAGAGCTTCCTGCAGAACGGCGTGATCTCCGGCGTCGGCAGCGTCATCGTGTTCCTGCCGCAGATCATCATCATCTTCCTGTTCATCCTGCTGCTGGAAGATTTCGGCTACATGGCGCGCGCGGCCTTCCTGATGGACCGCATCATGGGCGGCGCCGGGCTACACGGGCGCGCCTTCATTCCGCTGCTGTCGAGCTTTGCCTGCGCCATTCCCGGCATCATGGCGACACGGGTGATCGACAACCGGCGCGACCGGCTGACCACGATCCTGATCGCGCCGCTGATGACCTGCTCGGCGCGCATTCCCGTCTATACGCTGATCATCTCCGCCTTCATTCCGGCAAAACAGCTCTGGGGCTTCGTCAACCTCCAGGGCTTCGTGATGTTCGGCCTCTACGCCGCAGGCATCATCAGCGCGCTTTTCGTCTCGTTCCTGATCAAGTTCTTCATGCTGCGCGACTATGCGCCGGCACCGTTCATGCTGGAGCTGCCCGACTACAAGATGCCGCGGCCGAAATCGATCGCGATCGGCATCTTCACGCGCGCCAAGATGTTCTTGCAACGCGCCGGCACCACGATCTTCTCGATGATGGTGCTGATCTGGTTCCTGGCTTCGTTCCCACAGCCGCCGGCTGGCGCAGCGGACCCCGCCATCAACTACAGCCTCGCTGCGATCCTCGGCAAGGCGATCGCGCCGCTGCTCGCGCCCGTCGGCTTCAACTGGCAGATCGCGGTGGCGCTGATCCCGGGCATGGCGGCGCGCGAGGTCGCGGTGGCAGCCCTCGGCACCGTCTATGCCATCGAGGGTGGCAAGGAAGCGGCCGAGCAGATCGGCCAGGTGCTGGCGACGAAATGGTCGCTGGCGACCGCCCTGTCGCTGCTCGCCTGGTACATCTTCGCCCCGCAATGCGCCTCGACGCTGGCGGTGATCCGGCGCGAGACCGGAAGCTGGAAATGGATGGCGACCACCTTCGCCTACATGCTGGCGCTCGCTTATGCGGCGAGCCTTGCGACCTACAACATCGCGATGGCGCTGGGCGCGGGGTAGCTCTTCGTGCTCAACGGGCTCGCATTCGCAGAGCCTTCATCCCCAAAACCAAAAATCTCGAAAACAACCCCATGCAAAGTAAGCCGGCGGCGGCCGACGCCCTCCTTTTGATTCGGAAAATCCGTTGACACGTCGGGCAAATCACCGGCACGATGCCATCCTGGGGGGCTTGGCAGCTGCCGCGACGCGGGGAACACAGAAACCCCGTCGGCGTATTGATCGACGATCGGCCGGAACCGTACCGGCCGGACGCACAACTTGGGGAACATTCATCGCGGGGAGACCTGTCGCCAATAGGAACCACCTCCTTCCTCTGCCGTTGGGCGGCGCGGAGGAGAGCCGATGGATCAGGATGAAGACCAGAAGCCGCCACGGGAACGAGAGCGTACGGACCGTACCGAAGACGCGCGCAAAGTCGCGGAAGAATACGCCGAATTGCAGCGTCAGATCGCGGAGAGGCTCCGCAGGAAGATGAACTAAAGCGCGACGAGATTGAATCGTCATCGCGCTCTAGGTTGTTGTCTGCGCATGACCTCCGCGTGGACGCGTCTCGCGTTTATCGCGAGGAGAACCGCTCCACACGTTCCCGGATCATGCTCCGGTCAACGGGCGCGCGAGGCGCGCCAGCTTTCGACGCCATCATTTGGATGACGCTCGTGTTTGCGCAGCTCATCGACGAGACGCTCGAGATAGGGCGGCAGGGGCGACATTTCGCGAGATAGGTCCTGTTGCAACCTGTCGCCCACCTCGTCACAGATCGACCGGGCAGTCTTATGGTCGATGCGGTCCGATATTCGGCTGATCGGTTCCATAACGCGACTTCTTTGATCGGCCCCACGATTAACTCAAGTTACAGGGTGAGAAAATGTTTCGCGTCAACCGATGGGTCACTGGAACGAAGGCCGATTTTGCGGATGTTGGAACCGGCGACGCTCAAACTGGGAAACAGACATCAAGTTGAACCTTGGACTCGTTCACAGGCGATATGAAGTCGCCATGCTATCGCCTTCCGACTTTCCGCCCTTGTGACCAGTCCGCAATCGGCGCTAAACCTTTGCTTATCACCGGCTAAGGCTCTGCCCATAGGCGTCGAGTGGCTGAGAGACCACTTCGCTTCCGCCTATGGCGAGGAGAGCAAGATGGATCGGTCCCGGCAACTTCAACATCTCGAACAAGCTGAGCGCCACCTATTGCGTGGCGAGCAGAGCGTTTCGGACCAAGAGCAGCGTATCGAAGACCTCAAACATCATGGGCATGATACAACTCTGGCCCGCGCACTCCTGGAAACATTCCTCTGCACGCAGATGCAATTTCTCGCGCACCGCGATCAAATCCTCCGAGAACTAGATCGCGCTTGAACTGACTAAAGCGCGATGAGATTGGGCTGAATTTCGATCGGCCCTTATGGTGTTGTCTGAGCATGATCTCCGCGCAAACGCGTTCCGCCTTGGGTCGCGAGGGAAAACCGCTCCACACTGTTCCCGATCATGCGAGCGTCGCGATCGCGCCAAACGCGACTCCAAGCCGCTACAGCATGCATCATCCGGCTTGCATGCAAGGCACTGGGTCGCGCCCGGCTTGCAAGATCAAGGCTCGTCAACCCGGACAGAAACTGGTTCCGCATTGATTTCGATCAATGGTGGGACCCGGTCGCATGTCAGGTCTTCTCATTGTCCTGCAAGGAGAAAGCAAATGACTGGACATGCCAGACTTCTTGGACTGATCGTGAGTGCCGCGCTCCTGACGGCAGCCCCTCTGTCGTTCCGCTATTCACCCACGGAGACGCTATCCGTGTCCATTGATCGCGCCGAAGCGCGCGTTGGGCGGCCGCTGACGCCCATGAGCGTTGCAGGCGTCAACCGCCGAGTGCATCGGCGCGCCTATTACGGTGCGGCGGCGGCGGGAGCTGCAGCCTATGGTGCCTATGGCTATCGCCGGGCTTGTGGCTACTATCCCTATCCGCCCTGCTATTGAGCTTGCGCGAGCCTCGTCGCTTGTCCGCGACGAGCCGCGTCGTTTCTTCCCCATTGTACCGGCCGGCGTGCGGCGTACGCCTTCTTGCGCACGTACGCCGCCCCTGGGCCGCCCAAACAACCTCTCGACCATGACCGCGCCACACGAACTGGCTGATGCCCGTCAGGCGTGATGCGAATTCACTCTCTCACGCATCCTGTGACACAGCTCTTCCAGCTGACGCTGGAGAATTTCGAAGTTCGCAAGCAGCCTGTCGGCTCGTTCGCGATCCGCTGACCCCACGACAAAGTGGTTTCGCAGATTTGTAAGATAGCTCACGCGACTTCGGCCCGTGGCCGCTCTGCGCTCGGCGAATTCAAGCTGCTCGAGATCGTAGCTCAGCGCGTCCTCGGTGGCGATGAGCAGCTTCATGATCGTATCGCGATTTTTCTCGCTGAGATCAGCGCTGTTCAGGAGGCTGAGATAGTGGTCGATGTTGGCCTGGGCGATATACCGGTCCATCCTGTCCATCGCGCCCTCCTTGGGACGCACAATGCTATTCGGTAATATCTGCCGACGCCACCTCTCCGATGAGCGCCCTCACGAGCCATTGAGCTAGATCAATGCCCGGCCGGTTCCCGGCATCAGCGCCGAGGTCCGACCGCGGAGGATCTGGGCGGCGATCAGAGCCTGAGAGCCGAATTGAAGAAATCGAAGGCTCAGGGCATTCTGCTCCCATGGCTTTGACCTTGGCACTTGTGACGACCATCTGCGTCGTTGCGCTAACGGAACGCAGCGTTGAACACCTGCTGTTTGCGATCGCGGCGCTCTTCCTCAACGCGGCTCTGCTGCTGGTTTTCGTTGCCGATTTCGAGAGAGCGATCCTGCTGTCCGGTACGCTGGCAGTCGCAATCGCCGGTGTATCGATCGTGAAGTTCAAACACAGCGCACTCAAACTGATCGTTTCCGATGTGCCGCTCGCGTTTGCAGGCACGGTCCCGTTCTTCGTGTTGCAATACCCACGCATGATGTTGGGTGTTCTCGCCGCGGGATTCCTGCTCGCTTTCGCTTCCGTCGCGATCCTGGTCTACGCCGCCGGATCTCCGATTTCCGTCGCTTTTCGAATCCCCTTGTTCTGCCTTGCGCTCATCGGCTTCGCGAAGGTCTCCGCCATCAAGGGAGCCACGTCCTTGCGGCTGACGCTGACGCAAGGCCGGTGCTTTTATTCCACCTTCATGGCCTCGCTCGTCGACCCCGCGTCCTGGCGACAGTTCAATGGGCTGGCTCTGAGCGATATCGCAAACGAACCGCTGCCGCTGAAGGAAGCGGTGCCTGCGCGCTCCAGCGACCGTCCAGACATTATCGTCATCCAGCACGAGTCGGTCTTCGACCCGCGCATGTTCGGGCTGCCGATCGAGCCGGTCCTCGAAGCGTTCCTGTCTCCTGCAGAAGGGGAGTCCGGGTGCCTCAACGTGGACATCTACGGTGGCGGCTCGTGGCAGTCCGAATTCAGCCTGCTGACCGGTCTTTCAAGTGCCAGTTTCGGTTCGGGCGCCTACTACCTCTTCAGGAAAGGCGCCGGCCGGTTCCACAGCAGCCTGCCGCGCTCGTTGGCCTCGCTCGGTTACAAGACGACACTCACATCGAGCTGTCGCCGCAACTTTCTCGACTATGATGAATTTTACAGCTCGATCGGCATCGACGAACGCATTTTCATCGACGACTTTCCGCTGCCCTTTGACATCAGGCGTTTCGAGGCGACGAATTCCGATGCAACATTTCTACAGGCGGTGATCGACGCTCATACCAAAAGGGTTACCAACGACCAGTCACCTCAATTTCTTTATGTGCTGACCAACTTCAATCACGGTCCGCATAATCGGCGGCTTGTGCCGCCCGGACAGCTTGAGCGGGAGCGCGCCTTTGCATTGGCGAGCCTTCCCGACGCCGGATACGCTGAATATTACGCGCGACTCGTGGAGACCGCCTCGACCTGGCAAAAGCTCAGGGAGAAGCTGGCAAGCAGTTTTCCGGGGCGCCCTGTTCTCGTGGTGCACTATGGGGACCATCAACCCGTGCTAACGAGACGGATCGATCGGCACCTGGAAGGCCCGGGAGACGGCCGGAGTCCGTTTCGTACATTTTACGCGATCGAGGCTTTGAACATCCCTCACTTTGAGCCTGGACGGGGCGCGGACCTCGATATCGCGTTTCTTGGAACTGTCGCCTTACGACGTGCGGGTCTCCCGCTTGACCCAATATTCGCTACGCGTGCAAGCTTGCTTGACGATTGCGGAGCATCCTACTTTGCATCGGCCTCCGAACGGAAACGCCGATTCCACCGCACGCTCGTGGATCGGGGCCTGATAGACTTGAAACCGCGCGTTCGGCACGCTCGCTAGCCGGGCGCATTTTTCCGTGCTTTGCTCGGCGCCACCATGCAGGAGGTTCATATGGATGACCGAACCAAGCGGCTTGCGCTGGAGCGTCACTGGAATGCGTCGGATGCCGGCGATTTCGACGTCGAGCATGACATCTACCGCGAGGATGCCGTGCTTGATTATCCGCAATCCGGCGAGCGAATCCGTGGCCGGCATAACATCAGGGAGAGCCGGTTCGTGCAGCCGAACAAGAAGCGCTTTGCGGTCCGGCGAATCGTTGGAAGCGGCGATCTCTGGGTGACTGAATTCACGCTCAGCTATGATGATATCCCGTCCTATGCAGTGAGCATCATGGAGTTCCGCGAAGGACTGGTGGCGCACGAGACGCAATATTTCGCCGACCGGTTCGAGCCAGCGCCGTCGCGTGCGCATCTCGTCGCGCGCGTTTGAATGGACGGCGCGCGGCGGTCTGCTTCCATGCAATCCTTCAGCACCGAGAGATTGACCGCCGAGCGGCTGCATGAAGGTCACCTCGCCGACCTGGTCGCACTGCACCTCGACCCCGAGGTGTCCCGCTATCTCGGCGGAGTGCGCTCTCCCGAGGCGACGAAGGCCTATCTCGCAGTCAACATGGCCCATTGGGACCGCCACGGCTTTGGGCTCTGGGCGCTGAGAATGCCGACGGGGGAGTTCGCCGGGCGGGCAGGAATTCGGCATATTCTCGTGGATGACGTCGACGAGACCGAGATCGCCTACACGTTCAAGCGCAGTCTTTGGGGCCAGGGATTGGCGAGCGAGATCGCGAGCGCGCTGACGAGCATCGGACTGGCACGGCTCGAGCTGCCGTCCCTTATCGGCCTGGTTTTCGTCGAGAACCACGCATCCCGTCGCGTGCTGGAGAAATCCAGCTTCAGCCTGGAGCGGCACACGATCTATCGCGGCGAGGACGTCGTGATTTACCGGGCCCAGCAGGTCTAGCCCGTCATCGGACCTGCCCGGTCGCCGCGGCATTCTTGTCGGTCAGAATGCTGATGCTGATCAAGAGAACCCAGACCGGGAACACCACGATGCTCCAGTCGAAATAGTAGCTGCCGATCAGAAGGATCGCCGCGATCACGTATCCGCCAAGCGCCAGCCAGCGCGGCGTGAAACCGGTGTAGACGCCGATCGTCGACGTCGTGATCATGAAAACGGATGCTGTCTTCACCACGTAGATGTTGATCATGCCGTAGGCCAGCGCGCGTCCGAAATGGAACGTCGCCGAATTGACCAGGACCTCGGGGGCGGCGTGAAACGCGAGGATGATCGCCCCCACGACGGCCGCTGCTGCAAACAGCATCGCCAGGAGCAGAAGGCCGCTGCCAAGAAATACGGTTGCGAAGAACTGGTCCTCGCGCTCCCCAAGCTTGTCACGGAGCGCACCGACGAACCAGAGAAAGGCTATTCCAGCAAAGGGCACCAGATTCAACGCGATCAAAACGTTGGTAGCTCCGGTATGCAGCCAGGCGCCCGTTTCCAGGGGATCTCGCGGCACCGAATGCCGCATCAGCACAAACACTGCAAAGAGCAGGATCGAGAACACGACACCGGCGATCGCGGCGGCTCTCGGGGTTCGCAAATGGGCGTGCATCACGCCTGCCCTGTCAGCGGAATCGCGCATAGCAGAACTCCCTCAGATGGCCGGCGAAGATGACGCGAAATCCCGGTGGCACGATATGGCCGGCACTTGCTGCGAGGAGACGTCACGCAAGAACCGATGCGACCTTGATCCGGCCTGTTCTCCTCGATTTGGCAAACAACTCGAAGTCCCGTTCGGTCTGCCCGGCATAGCCGATCGCAAATTTGCCGATCGCGTCATCTAGTGCATCGCTCTTGCCGCAATAACCTGCGATCGTCGCGGCATCGCCTGACTTGGCGTGCGCCAGTGCCAGGGCCCAGCCGCACATGCCGCAATAGTCGGGCAGCGACTCCAGATCCTCGAGTGCGGCCCCACCCTTCAGTTCCGAAAGCTGCCGAACGTAGAAATCCCGTCCATCGGCCCGTCCCCAGCCGAGGAAGATGTCGGGCGATCCCTGCATCAGTCGCTGGCCGACCACCACCCTGCGCCCCTGGTGCTCGAAGGGCAGCTTGATCCCGACATGGGACGCAAGCACGGAGCGTTGTGCTTCCTTGATCTGGAGAAAGAGCGGGTCGCTCTCGTCGACACCCTGAAGCAAAAGTACCCAGCACCGCGTGCCGACGCTTCCGATCCCGACCACCTTGCGCGCGAAATCGACCAGTTGGTAACGCGACAGCAGCAGCCTCCGATCGTAAGTCATGGAATCGATGTAGGCCTGGAGAAGACGGTCCAGGAACACCCGCGCGGGCGTACCGGATGAGCTCCGCGTCGTGCGCTCGATCAGGGGAATGTGCTCGATGAAGCGGTGCTTGCCGTTCACTTGCTCGGTCAGCTTTTCGAGCGGCCGGATGTGTCGCACCTTGTCGATGACGTCGAGGGCTATACGGCGCATCCTGGACGGCAGGCCGTCAAGAATGGCGCGCTCGTCGATCCGATCATACCAGACTTCCAGATAGCCCATTTCAGCGTAGCGAAAGATGCGCTCACGATAAATGGCGACACATTCGCGGGCGGCCTGTTCGCATTTCACTCTGTCACCGCCGAGGCATTGCGCCGCCACCGCCGCGCTCGCTGCCAGCCGCTTGAGGTCCCATTCCCACGGAGCCACATAGACTTCATCGTAGTCGTTGATTGCAAAGATGAGATTACGTTCGGCCGAAGCATAGACGCCGAAGTTCTTGACGTGCGCGTCACCGCATCCAACCACGGCAGTGCCTGAGATCGGCAGGCCCGCCAGATCGCTCGCCATGATGGCCGCAGCTCCGCGAAAGAATGCAAAGGGATTTTCGAGCATGCGGCCGTATTTGATCGGCAGGAGCTCCTTGACCCGGCCGGCATCCTGCTGCGCCAGAATGTCGACGGGATCCGCGCGCCTCGCTGCTGGCTCGAAGTTAGCCTGCGCCGAGCGGGGAACCTGTTTTCGCAACGCCTTGCCCGCCGCCAGGCGCTCTCTGACGGACGGCCGCTTCAGCAGGAAGCTGTCGATCAGGGCACGATCGCCATGCGCCTCGATCATGCGGTAGAATGTGGACGGCGGCTGCAGATTGGCCACTCTCATGATTGGCTCCCGGAGCTGCGACCGCTGCAGGGGAAATCACCGGCGCGCTGGTGCCAGGCGCGCACGCCGTCCGTGATGCGCTCATAGAATCCGTCCGGCCCTACGGCCGCTTCTATGCCGGCGCGCCGCATGTCCTCGCGAATGGGATCACGAACGCGGACGAATGCCACGCCGATCCCCTTCTTCTGCAGCTCCCGGACCAGCCGCAGCAGCTCATCACCTCCGGTGATATCCATGAAATCCACCGAGGCGAGATCGAAGAGCACGCGTTTTACCGGCGGCGGCGCCGCGATCGAGGCGCGCAGCCCGGCGCCGATGTGACCAACGCTCGCGAAGAAGAGGTCGCCGCCGACGCGCCAGATCAGGAGCCCTGGAAACGTGATTGCTTCCGGATGAACCCGGACATCACGGTAGGCTTCCGTGCCTGGCAGTTGTCCCAGCGCGGCGCCCTTGGGACGGCTGGCCAGATAGATCAACCTCAGGAGCGACAGCACGACTCCGATCGCGATGCCCTGCAACACGCCCAACGTCAGTTCGCCCGTGATGACGATAAGCGCGACCGCAAACGACCAGCGGCTGCGGACCAACACGTCATGCAGGTAGGTCGGCTTTGTGAGGTGCAGCATCGCCGCAATGACAATGGCTGCCAGCGCCGGCTCGGGCATGTTTCGGAATAACGGTGTCAGCAGGATCAGGGTCAGGAAGCAGAATACCGCGGCGATCAGGTTGGCGATCTGGCTGCGCGCGCCAGCCGCCATGGCCACCGACGTCTTCGAAAGGCTGCCGACAACGAGAAATCCTCCGAACAGGCCGGTCAGGATGTTTGCAGGCCCATGAGCGATCAGCTCCTGGTTCGGATCGATATCGTTTCCATCCTGCAGGGCCGCCGCTTTCGCGGCGCCCAAAGCCTCGGCATAGCCAACCAGGACGATCGCAAGCGCGCCCGGCGCGAGTTCGCGCAGGACCGGACCGTCCAGGTTTGGCATTGTGAACCCTGGCAGGCCGGAGGGGATATGGCCGGCGACGTGTACGCCAACGGCCTCTCCTCCGAGCAGTCCGACCAGGATCGTTGCCAAGGACATGACCACGAGCGCCGCCGGAATGCTCGGCGCCCAATGACGGAGCAACAACATCGCCGCGAGGCACAACAGTCCGGTCAGGGCCGGCGCGAGCGAAACTTCCGCGAGATGCTGCAGGACGTGCCAGAGCTTTTCGAAGAAATTGCCGGACACGCCGCTGATCCCGAGCAGATGAGGCACCTGGCCGATGATGGTCACGTAGACCAGGCCTTCGATGAAGCCGCGCATGACAGGCGTAGGGATAAAGCTCGCGACCCATCCCATGCGCGCGATGCCGAAGAACAGGAAGAGGACCCCGATCATGACGGCCAGGGTGGACGTAAGGGAATTGAACTCGGTCGTGCCGTGCGCCGCGACGGCGCCGACCGTCAATGCAGAGATCAGGCCGGTCGCGGTATCCGGTCCGACAACGAGCTGGCGCGACGTGCCAAACAGCGCATAGGCGAGCAACGCCGGTACGATCGTATAGAGCCCCATGATCGGCGGTACGCCGACGATCCCGGCGTAAGCCATTCCTTCGGGCACCATCACTGCCCAGAGCGCGACACCTGCAAGCGCGTCCGGCACCAGCCATTCGCGCCGATAGCCCGGTATCCAATCGAGCATCGGAAGCAGTCTGTGAGGCACCGAGACGAGGCCGGAAATCGCCATGATCCAACTGTCCGCGGACGGAAGCAGTCATTGCATGTGGTTCTCAGCCCAAACCATTGATCAAGATCAACGCCGCCTCTCCGGGATCGCCAGCCGGAGCCAGGGACGATGACAGTGGCGTGCTTGATCGGGGGAGAGATGATGGGTTTCGCTCCATCCACAATCCCTGATTATCGAGAAGGGCGCGTAGCCCGGTGGAGCGTAGCGAAATCCGGGATCTTGTGCCGGCGGATCAGACCGTCCCGGATTGCGCTGCGCTCCATCCGGGCTTCTGGACTGCTCTCTCGACCTACCGAAAATAATCCAGCACGAGGTCGAGGTCGGAGCGGCCGGCGGCGGTGCCGTTGAGGTCGGCGTCGATCACCCGGCGGCAGGCTTCCACCGCGGCATGGTCGCCGAGATCGTTGGCGGCCTCGAGCACGAGCCACGCTGCGTCGACCGAGGCCTTGTCGGGCTTCGCGCCGCCGGCGTCGGTGCTCAGCGACTTGTTGAGTTTCTTGCGAGCTGCGGTGCCGAATTGAGGCAACATGGCAAATACTCCCCTCTCGATTTCCCGATGGCGCTCAGTGCATCTGGAGTTCGGCGCGGCCTGCCGTCGGATCGGCGGCGGTGCTGTTCTTGCGCGACTGGTAGAATTTCAGGATGCTGCGTGACGTCTCGATCTTGAGGCGGCCGAACTCGCGCTCGTTGTCCTTGAGATCGCGCGCAGTGATCAGATGATCCTTGGCGCCGAGGAACAACAGCGACATCGTCGTGTCCCACGAGAAATTCAGCGCCTTGCACAGCACGAGCAGCATCTCGCGATTGCGGTCCATCAGCGCCCGCTCGATCACGTCGACCGGCAGCGCCGAGAGCAGCGACAGGCCGATCTGCACCTCGTCGAAACGGTGCTGGCGCGCATAGTTCGAGATCGAATCCTGGTTGAGGTTGCCCTGGCGGTGCTGCGTCGTCACCACGCGCTTGGCGACGAAATAGGTCCGCGACGACGGCCCGAATTTCGATTGCAGGTCGCCGGTGACGTCGGTCACCGAGCTCTGGATCTGAGACATCATCTCCGGCCGCTCGCTCGCGAGCCGGCGGCGGACGTCCTCCGACGCTTTCGCAATGAGCTGCTGGAAGATGTGCCGCGGCACGTCCTTGCGCAGGCCGAGCTGCTCGGCGAGGATCGAATCGCCGTCGGCGCGCCTCACCATGTGCAGCAGGCTGGAGCCCGAGAAGCGTGCGCCCTCATTCCTGGCGACCGAGGTCACGACCTCCTGGTTGCCACGCTTGACCAGCACGTCGGTCACGGCCTCGCCGATCGACTTGCGCTGAGAGATCGCCAGAAGGTGATCCTGCCCCTTGCTCAGGGCATTCTCGATCAGCGTTTTCTCGTCGAGCCGGTCGGACTCGCGCAGCACGGGGCCGGCGACCGCGATCTCGTCGTCGAAGGCGAGCTGATGCAGCACGTTGAGCGGGGCGTGGTCGCAGGCGACCATCAGGTCGGAGAGCTGCGCCCGCGCCGCCACCTCGATCTCGTCCGCGAGCTTGCCGATCACCTCGCCGAACATGCTGATCTCGTCGGCACTGTAGCGGCCGGTCATCAACAGGTCGGTCGCATGCCACAATGCACGTGCACGGCTTTCGTCGGTGCCGCGCGCGATCGCGTCGTCCAGATCCTGCAGAAGCGATTTCGCTTCGTTCATGGCGAATGTCCCCAGTTCTTGGCGGGCCGTCCTGTCCGCTTTGGCAGGACGCCGAATTCCTCTGGGAACCACGCTAGCGGTCAAACGCGAGAATTCGGTAAAATCGGCAAATCAGTTTTTCCGAGCAAAATTCGCTAAAGTTTACGCGAATGGCTTTACGCCCGCGCAACGCCCCACGCCTGCGCCAGCATGCGAGTTTTACGGATTGGACTGCGGCACCAGGACCAGCGGCGGCTTCGGCTTGGGCCTTGGCGGCGGAGGACCGGGCGCGGGCCTGACCTCGATCGGCGGCGGCAGCGGCGCCACCTGCTGGCTCGCGATCGGCGGGCTTGAAATCGAAGGGCCCGAAGGACCCGGTGCAGCCAGTGACGAGCGCGGTGTCGGCGCGGCCTTGGGCTCGACTTTAGCCTTGGGCTGGGCGCGTCGAGGATCGCGGCCGGGCATCGGCACGTCGACCGGCGGCGGCTCGGGCGCTGCGTCAGGTGACACGAGTCGCGGCAGTGCCGCGGTCGCCGGCGGCGGCTCGCCGCGCTCGATCGCGTCGAGGCGCCGCGTCTCGCGGTCGATCGTCCGCACCGCCAGCCACGAGGACAGCGGCGTGAGATCGACGGTACGGTTGAGCTTGTCCGGCGGGCCCGCCGCGAACACTTGGATTTCCGGAGGCGCGCCGGAGAGGCCGGTCATGATCGGCGTCAGGCTGGCGCGGATGTCGGCCTGGTCGGCGGGAATGTCATAGCCGCCGGAGACGATGGCGCGGGCGTTCTTTGCCTCTAGCGTGGTCGCGCCGACGCGCAGGCGGCCGTCGCGGATCGTGAACGGGATCTGCGCCGAGCCGATCCTCAGCGGGCCTGCCGACAGCGCAGACTCGACGAGCTGCCTGAGCCTTGAGTCGTCGGCGACCTGGCCGCCATCGCTGGCGCGGATCGCGAGCTCGAAGGCGCGCGGATCGAGCCCGGCAAGCTCGGCCGACTCCAGCGTCACGGTGCCGTTGCCGGCGAGCGCGCCGGTCAGCGCCGCAATGCTGCGGCCCTGGGCCGACAGCGCCATCTGCACCGAGGCGCGGCCCTTCGGCATCGTGAGATTGCGATAGCGCAGCACCGTCGCATCGACATTGGCAAGCTGGATGCGCGCGTTCAGCGACAGCCCGTTGGGACTGTCACGTGCATCGATGCTTGCGGTCATCTCGCCGCCGCCGATGCCGCCTTTCAGGGAATCCAGTGCCAGCGACTGGCCGTCATTGCGGATCGCGCCGCTGAAGGGCCGCATCTCGACGCCACCGGGCAGACCGCCGCGCAGGGCCTGGAAGACAATGCGGCCGCGCCAGCCGTTGAGAAGCCCCGCCGCGAGCGGCTGGTCTGCGTCGCGCCCGGTCGCCCCGATGGCCACCGCCAGGGCCGGCACGAGATCGAGCGTATCGAGCCCGACCTCGCCATCGATGGTTTTCTCCGGGTCCAGCGTCATCGCGAGACGACCCCGCAAGTGCGAGCCCGAGGCGGCGCTGTCGAGATCATCGAAGATCAGCCTGTTGCCGGACAAGGTCACGCGCGAGGACAGATTGACGTTTTGTGCTGACTTCTCGCCCGCACCGATCCCGAACAGCGGCGCGAGGTTGGCGTTGCGCACGCGCAAGTTCACGCTGGCCTTCGGATCGGGCAAGGACAATTCGACGCTGCCCTGCGCGTCCGCATCCAGTCCGCCTCCCGCGATCTTCGCGTTGAGCTGAAGCGGCCGGCCCCAGACGCCGCTCACCTTGCCTTCTGCCTGCGAAGCCCCCTCGCCCGCCGCGACCACGCGGTCGAGGCCGAACAGCGTCAACAGCGAGCTCGCCTGCGGCGCGGAGAGTTTTGATTCCAGCGTGAAGTCGCTGTTGCGCAGCCTGTCGAGGTCGAGCCCGTTGATCGCCGCCACCAACGTCTGCGCTGACAGCGTCGCCGTTCCCTTCAATTGCGGCGCTTCGAGATCGAGCGCGGCGCGCGCATTGGTGCGGTCGGCATGCTCGGCGTTCTTGTCCAGGTTCAGGTCGAGCTTGAGGCGCGCCGGCCCGGGCAGCGCGTCGAGGCGCTCAAAGCGCGCGCCAATCGCCGGCGCGATCGGGTTGATCAGGGCCGTGAGCTGAGAAAGGGAATTGGCCGCCGACTTCAGCGTCAGCCTGCCGGTCGCATGCGCACGATCGAAGCTGCCGCTCGCTTCCGTCGTCACGCCGCTCGCCTGGCCGAACTGCAACTGCTCTAGCGCCAGCGTGGCCGGGCTGTAACCGAATTTGGCGGCGAACGGCCGCAGTTCCTGCCCAGCCGAGATCGCACGGCCGACGTCGAGTGACAGTTTGGCTTCGTCCGGCCATTCGCCTTGCGGCCCGGCAAGGCCGCGCACGAAACTTGCGGCGGCGTCGAGGTCGAGCCGGTCGGCCTTCAGCTCGGCATCAAACCGCGAGCCTTTGTTGGCAGCGGTCTGCGCGAAGGCGATGCGGCCCTCGACCGCGCCACCCTCGATCTCGGCGTTCAGCTTGTCGATCGCGAGATGGTTGGCGGCGACCGTGACGTCGCCGCTCAGGCGCAACGGCTTCGTGCTGCGGCGATTGATCTCGCTGCGGCCCTGAAGCCAGGCCACAAGCGTATCAGGATCGGAGGATTCGATGCTGAGCCGGCCGCTGAAGCTGTCCGATCCTGGCGTTGCGCCGTTGAGCGCGACCTGGGTCATGCCCGGCGCGCGCAGATCGAGCCGCTGGAAGGTCCAGGACCTGCCGTCGGTCTGCAACTCCGCGGCGATGTTTTGCAGCGGCCGGCCGCCGAGCATGATCTGCTCGGAACTGAACGAGATCTGCGCCGGGATTGGCGCCTGCGGAATCGCGGCGAGCCCTGCGCGCAGCGCCGGCAGGATGCGTAGCGGCTCGGTATTGTCCTTGGCCGCGAGCTTGTCGGCATCGAGCTGCCGCGCCGACAAATTCGCGCGCAGCAGGGGTGCGGCGCCGAATTTGAGGTCGCCGACGCCGGCAACCTTGAGGGCGGTGTCTTCGGGGCCAAAGCTCGCATCGATCTGGTCGAACTTTGCGAGCGACGGATCGGCCTTGAGCCTCGTCGTGAGCTTCCACGGCGTCGGCGCGGGGGCTGCCGGCCTGTCCTTCGACGTTTCCTTCGACGTTTCCTTGGGCGGAGGCACGGCCAGCGTGAGCGCGCCGTCGAATTTCGGCAGCCGGCCGTCAAAGGCCAGCACGCCTTCGAGATCGGCCAGGATCGCGCGCTCGCCGGGATCGATATTGATGTGGAGACGGGTGGCGGTGCCGTCGGGGCTCGGCCCGGAGGAGATTCGGAACGGGTAGCGCGTGCCGGACAGGGTGACGTTGCCATCGCCCCGCACCGAGCCCGCAAGCGAGCGGACGTCGCCGGCGAACGCGATGTCGCTGAGCTCCAGCGTCGAGCGGCTGGCGGCATCATGAAGCGCGATGCGGCCCGTGAGATTCAGCCGCTCGATCGCCAGCGAGGCGAAGTTGAAGGTGCCGCTCGCCGTGGACGGCAGGTCGACCCGGCCCTTGGCATCGAGGCCGAGGTCGGCCGCCATGCCGTTGACCGTGAGCTCGGTGGCCCGCCACTCGCCGCGCATCAGCGAAGAGAGGCTGAACTCGACGTCGAGCTTGTCGGCGCGCAGCTTGCCGAGGTCGTTGTTGCCGCCGAAGGTGACCGAGCGCAGCCGCAGCGTCGGCGCCGGCAACAGCCGCGCATCGAGCTGGCCGGCCACCCGCACCGGGACACCGATGATCCGGCTCGCCTCCGCCTCGAACTGGGGCCGGAACTGGTTCCAGTCGATGAAGTAAGGCCCGATCAGCGCGGCCAGCAGCGCAATGATGAAGGCAATCGCCAATCCGAGCAGCGTCGTCTGCACGGGTCTCCCCTCGGCCAAAACCGGCACCCGGGCCAAACCCAAGCCTACGTCTAAGCCAAATCGAAGCCTAAGCCGCGCCGGAACTGCCCCTTATATAGGGGCAAGTGTGGCAATGTCACAGCGACTGTTGCGCGCGGAGGTTAACGCTGGTGCTCAATCAGACCCTCATGGTGAGGAGGCGCGCTAAGCGCCATCTCGAACCGTAGAGGCCCCGCTCCCGCCCGCGGCCATCCTTCGAGACGCCCGCCTTAGGCGGGCTCCTCAGGATGAGGAGGGGGCTCCCAGAAACAGCAGTGAGGGCTATCACCAGCTCGCCGGCAGCCGCTTCAGACCGCGCAGGACGAAGGTCGGCCGCCATTCGGGGTTTTGGACATCGTCGATCCGCAAGTCCGGCAGCCGCCTGAGCAGGGTGTTGATGGCGATCTCGGCCTCGATGCGCGCCAATTGGGCGCCCAGGCAGAAATGGATGCCGCCACCGAACGACACCGGCTTGACGTTGTCTCTGAGGATGTCGAGGCGTTCGGGGCTATCGGGATAGACAGCCGGATCGCGGTTGGCCGAGCCCAGGAGGCACAGCACGCTCTCGCCCTTGGGGATTCGCTTGCCGCCGAGATCGTGGATATCCCCCAGCGTGACGCGCCCGGTCATCTGCACCGAGGAATCATAGCGCAGGAACTCCTCGATCGCGTTGGTGATCAGCTCCGGCCGCGATCTCAGCAGTGCGAGCTGGTCCGGATTGCGGTGCAGGGCCAACAAGCCGTTGCCGATGAGATTGACGGTGGTCTCGTGACCGGCCACGAACAGCAACATGATGTTCGCGGTCAATTCCTCGTTGGTGAGCTTGTTGCCGTCTTCCTCGGCCAGCACCAGCTGGGTCGTGAGGTCGTCTCCCGGATTGCGGCGACGCAGCTCGAACAATTGGTGGAAATACATCTGCGCCATCAGGTTGCGTGCGTTGCCCTGCTTGATCTCGTCCGGCGTCATGGGAACAGGATCCAGGATTCGCACACCATCGCTCGAACCCTTGTGGAACCCCTCGCGGTGCTCTTCCGGGATGCCAAGCATGTCGCAGATGATCGTGACCGGCAGACGGAAGGCGAAATCCCCGATCAGGTCCATCTGACCGCGATCGATCATCGCATCGAGCGTCTGATCGACGATTTCCTGGATACGCGGCCGCATGTCTTCCACGCGCCGCGCGGTGAAGGCCTTGACCACGAGACCGCGCAACCGGGTGTGATCCGGCGGATCGGCCTGGAGCATCGTGTGACCCAAATTCCGGAAGACCGGCTCCTCCATGATCTCAGGACCGTAGCGGCGCCTCGAGCGCTCAGCGAAATCCTTCCCGAAGCGCTTGTCGCGCAGCACGAGGCTCACCTCGGCATGACGGCTGGCGACGAACGAGCCGAATGGGGTCAGATGCATCGGATCGACCGCGCGCAGCCGCTCGTAATGGGGATAGGGATCCCTGATGAAGTCGGGGGCCAGTGGATTGAACAGCGGATCGGTTGCTGCCGGCTGCGCATGCTCGTTCATGGTGACCTCAAATCGTTCGCCGCATGACATCGAACACGCCGCGGGGCCGGAAAACGTGCGGCGTGACCATCTAGATCCCGCAACTCAATACATTATTGTATCGAGTTGCAATGCAGTGTGCAGTCTTCTTCGATCTGGAGGGCACGCTCCATGATCGTACAGCCAGTGTTGAAGTCTTCATCCTTTCCCAGGCACGGCGAGTCCTGGCTATGCGAGAAGCCGACGCCTGCCGGTTCGCAGAACGTTTCATTCAACTCGAAGAGCGCGGTAGAGTCTGGAAGGATCAGGTCTACCAAGCCTTGAGCCAGGAGTTTCCGCAAGCACGTCACGCCTGCGACAACCTTCTCAGCGATTATCTGCTCTCATTTCCCAAACAGTGTCGTCTGCGGCAGGGAGCGGCTGACCTCTTGCGTGATCTTCGGCATAACGCCTTCAAACTCGGCATTGTCACCAACGGCCGCTCAGACATGCAGCTCGCTGCGCCCTGGCATCGACGCCTTCTGCAACCATGGCGGCATGTGACTAGTCGGAGCCTTCGTCAGGAATGTTCAATACCGTGCCACACGCCTTGCAATGCACGGCATCGATATCATGGCGCTGCAGGCCGCAGACCGGACACGGAAACCGCACCTTCGCCGGCGCCAACAGGGCCTTGGCGAGATTCAGGAAAAGCGTCACGCCGAAGATCATTATGACAACGGTTATCAGGCGACCAGTCGTTCCCGGCAGGGTGATGTCGCCGAAGCCGGTCGTGGTCAGCGCCGTGACCGTGAAGTAGAGCGCATCGGCGTAATTGGCGATCTGTTTATTGTGAGATTCTTGAGTCTCGTAGACAACGCCCGTCATCACGAAGATAAATACGGCGAGCTTTGCCACGGCAAAGACAACTTCCTCATTTTGCCGAAAGAAGGAGCTGTCGGTGCGAAGCCGCGCCACCATCCGAACGTCGCGGAGCAATCGCAATGTTCGAAGCGTGCGCAGGAAGCCGCCAGCTTCTCCGGCAAGCGGCGCAAGAAATGAAATGATCACGACGATATCCGTCCATGTCGACAGACGGACGAACTCCTGCAGCGGATGTCGGCTGATAATCAAACGCGCCGAGAAATCCGCAAGGATCAGGACACCGAACACCAGGTCGAGCGATTCAATGGCTCGGCTGCGAGGCAGGAACGATGTCACGATGATAAACAAGACCGTGACGGCATCGAGCAGGAGCAAGGCGTACCTGAACCGCACGCCGACGGAAGATTCGCCCTCATATAGTTGCCGAATCCCGGTCTTCAGTAGCTCAAATGGGCTGGCGACAGAGTCGAGCAACCCGTGTTTATCCGGGGTTTGAGGAAGCGCCATGGCCGATCAGATCAAACAGCCAGCTCGACGCTTCCCGGCAAAGAATCCGCATATCACCAGCAGGATGACCGCTCCGACAACGGGTTCAGTGCTTGCGGGCATGATGATCTTCGCAACGACGCCCGCCAGACATCCAACAATGATGGTCCATACGATGCTCATCCTGTTGTTTCCCTATGCGGTGATCAGGCGTCCCGAGGAGGCAAACGACCATCCGGCGTATATTTATCGACGGCTGTCGGCAGCTCCCGCGAAAGTCGGGCAAGGAGTTCTTCCTGCGACAGTCCGGTCTGCTTTACCAGCGTCGCCAAAACATCCTGACCTATCGCTTGCTTGAGCTCAGGAGGCGCTATTTCCTTGTTTTGGCCCGGCCCCACCCATGACTCGGCAGCTTCGCCCTGTCCGTTTTTCGTGAATTGATCGAACAATTCGTTGAGCCCGCCACCAAGAAGACTTCCGGCGCCTCCGCCGCCCAGCAGACCGCCGAAGACACTCGACAAATCGCCTTGCGCCTGCGGCTGTCCGCCGCCGGGCTTGGACGAGGCGCCCGTCGCGTTGTTGAACATTTCCATCAGCTTGTCCCGGTTCTGATATCCCGCAAGGGCAAGCATTCCAAGGAGCGCAGTCATCGATGGCATGCCACGGCTCATTTCACCCTCCTTGTGATCGACAGATTTAGCTCATGGATTCTCCAATCCGCGCATCTGAAATCGCCACGGGATTGATCCGGTCGACCGTAGTGGGCCTTTGACAGGCGCGGTCTTGATCTGAATCAATGAAGCGATGTTCTTCGTGCTGTGGCCGTTGCCTGCCCGTTCGGGTCAAAACCGGCAAAGCTCAATCGGAGCGGCTACTTTCTACTTGGCCGTCAGAAAGCGACATTGCCTTGATGAGCACACGGCCCGGGCATTGTTGCCGTCAGGCCGTGCGCTTGACTGGCGCGGCATCGGCTTGCGCGCGATCGAGATGGTCGCGCATCGCCCTCGCTCTGTCGGCGCCATGGTCGGTCAGCCAGCGTTCGAACGCGACAGGTGTCAGCGCCGGGGCGTAGAGGAAGCCCTGCACGACGTCGCAGCCGAGCTCGGCCAGCACCTTGCGCTGCGCCTCGGTCTCGACGCCTTCGGCAACCACGGTCATGCCAAGGCCCTGACCAACGCGCACGACAGCGGTCGCGATGGCGAGCGCACCGGCGTCGGCTTCGATATCACGCATGAAACTGCGGTCGATCTTCAGCTCGCGGATCGGCAAATGCGCCAGCCGGCTCAGGCTGGAATAGCCGGTCCCGAAATCGTCCAGCGACAGCCCGACGCCGAGCTCGCGGATCGCCTTCATGGTCTCGAGCGCAACCGCCCGCTCCTGCATGAACGCGCCCTCGGTGATCTCGAGCATCAACGCGTCCGGCGGCAGATCATGCGCTGCGAGGACACTTCCGACATGCTTTGCCAGCACGAGGTTGCGGAAATTGATCGGAGAGAGGTTGACCGATACGCTGGGGATGTCGAGCCCGGCGCGACGCCAGCCTGCCATCTGGCGGCAGGCCTCGCGGATCGACCACAGCCCGATTTGCTCGATCAAGCCGCATTCCTCGGCGAGCGGAATGAACTTGGCCGGCGAAACGTCGCCGAGATCAACGTCATGCCAGCGCGCCAGCGCCTCGACGCCATGGATCGCGCCGTCGGCGGTGCGAATCTGCGGCTGGTAGCGCAGGCTGAGCTTGTCCTCGGCGATGGCGCTGCGCAGCGCCGCGGTGAGAGCGAGGCGCTGCTCGGTCAGCCCGTTCATGTCGGCGCAGAAGAAGCGATGGGTGGAACGTCCCGCCTGCTTGGCGTTGTACATCGCCGCATCGGCCTGCTGCATCAGCGTGTCGATATCGGTGGCGTGATCAGGATAGAGGCTGATGCCGATGCTGGCGGACATCTGCATCTGCCGCGCGCCTAGCCGCAGCGGCTCCGCGAGCGACTGGGTGATCCGGCTCGCGACGCGCGCGGCACTTTCGGCGTCGCGGTTCGGCAACAGGATGACGAATTCGTCGCCGCCGAGCCGGCCGAGCATGTCGCTGGGCTCGATCTGCGCGCGCAGGCGATGCGCCAGCTCGACCAGCAGCTCGTCGCCCGCGGCGTGGCCGAGCGTGTCATTGACGTCCTTGAAATGGTCGAGATCGAGAAACGCCAGCGCGACATGGCTGCCGGGTCGACAATCGTCGATCGCGGCCGTGATCAGGTGGCGCAATTGCACGCGGTTCGGCAGGCCGGTGAGGATGTCGTGATAGGCGAGCCGCGCGATCTCAGCGCGTGCTTCCTTGCGCTCGATTGCGAGCGCGCCGAGATTGACGCAGGCATCGACGATGCGCCGGTGCCAGCGGCTCGGCGCGCGCGGCTCCCTGTAGTAGAAGGCGAAGGTGGCAATGACCCTTCCTTCCTTGGACTTGATCGGCGTCGACCAGCAAGCGCGCAAGCCGATCGACAGCGGCATCGCCTTGTATGGCTGCCAGCGCGGATCTCTGTCGATATCAACCGCGAGCACCGGCTTGCCGTAGTAGGCCGCCGTTCCGCAGGAGCCGACATCGGGTCCGATCGCGACGCCGTCCAGCGCCCGCGAATAGTCCTCGGGAAGGCTGGGACCGCCGAGGGGATGCACGAAACCGGCGGCATCGACATGAAGCAGCGAGCAGACGACATCGGGCGCGATCTCCTCGACGCGCCGGCACAGCCGGTCGGCGATCTCGGTGATCGGGACTTCGTCGGCAAGCGCGCACGTGATCAATTGCTGGAGCGATCGCAACTGCTTGGTTTCGGTGATGTCCTCGATCAGGGCGAAGATATGCTTGACCCGGCCTCTGCGATCGCGGAAGGCATCGATCCTGGCAGCGACCCAGATCTCCTCGCCATCCTTGCTGTAGAGCATCACCTCGGCTTCGCCGCCCCGGCCACCCGCCATCAGCCGTTTGCCGAGCCTTGCAAGCGCCCTGCGGTTGGTGTGGCGTCCGGCCACGAGCTCGCTCACGCGCCGCCCATTGGCCTCGTCGGAGGCATAGCCGAACACAGCGGCGAAGGCCGCGTTGGTGTAGCGGATATTCAGCTCGGTATCGGTGATGATCACCGCGCGATTGGTCTGGTCGGAGACCGCGTTGAGCAGCCCGATCCGCACGCGACGTTCGGCCTCCTCGGTGACGTCGCGAACGAAGACGACATGGTGGGTCGCGCCGTCGGCAGTGATGGTCGAAAGCGAGATGGCCGCCCTGAGCCGCGTGCCGTCGCAACGCACGAGGCTGATCTCGTCGCGGACATCCGTGACCGGGTCGGCCTGCAAGCATTTGAGCGAGAGGACGCCGACGTCGCGTCCGAGCGCGTCCGCCCGCGGGAGCTTCCAGAGCTGCTGCGCAGCCGCGTTGAAATGCGTGATCCGGCGATCGGCATCGACGATGACAACGCCGTCCTCGGCCAGCTCAAGCGCAGCCAGCAGGACTTCCGGAGTTCCGATTGCAGGGCAATCCTCAGCCGACATTGTTGGACTCGGGCGCGTCGCAAGGTGCGACAAGGGCGGCGAGCCTAGCGGTCCGATGGTGTCCAAGTAGTTGGCTCAACCTGGCGTAGGCTCGTCAAGATGAGACATGCTTAAGATTCCGCAAAGACGAGCCGCGGAATTGCGAAGGGAGGCGACTTATCGGGCGCCGGTTCCGGGCTGAAGCTTGTGCAGCCGGCCGGCGACCGCCCTCACCTTGCCCGGCGCCGCCTGCCAGATCGACAGCGCCGACAATCCGCTGACGACCATCGCGATGGCAAAGGCGAGCGTGTAGTCGCCGGCAAGATCATAGAGGATGCCCGTCACCCAGGGCCCGGCCGCGCCGCCCGCAAGCGCGGCCAGCATGATCATGCCGAAGATGCTGCCCTGATTCCTACCCCCGAAAATCTCGAACACCACCGCGCCCATGATCGAGGTCAGCCCGTAGCCGAGCGCACCTTGCGTAAACACCATCAGGTAGACGAGCCAGAGTGAGGCTTCGAATTTCAGGCCGATCAGCGCAGCAAAGCAGATCGCAAAGCCTGCGCAGCTTGTCGCCCAGACCCATTCCCGGCCGATCCGGTCCGAGACATGGCCGAGCAGGATCTGGCCGGGAATGCCGAGCAGGCTGACGGCGCCGAGCGCCCACACTGCGACGCTCGGGCTAAAGCCGATATCCAGCAGGAATTTGGTCTGGTGCACCTGCACCGCGTACCAGATGTACAGGCCGCAGAAATAGCCGAGCGCGATCCACCAGAACCGCGCCGTGCGCAGCGCACTCTTCAGCGTCCATTCGGTACCGGCCCAGACCGGATCGACGATGTTGGAAACAGGCCGTGCCGCGCTCGGCGACAGCGCCGCGTCGCCGTCCGGCCGCAAACCGAGATCCTCAGGCCGCTTGCGGAGCAGCAGGTTGATCGGCGCCAGCGCGATCAACAGCAACAGTCCCATCGCGGTGCAGGCGCTGCGCCAGCCGCTCTGCTCGATCATGTGCTGCGCCCAGGGCAGCAGGGTCACCGAACCGATGCCGACGCCGGCAAAGGCAATCCCGATGGCGAAGCCGCGCTTGCGGATAAACCAGTTCGGCAGGAACAGCGACTGGCCGGAATAGCCCAGGCAGACGCTGCCGGCGCCGACCATGACGCCGATGGTGACATAGAGATGCCAAGGCTGGCTCGTGAGCGGCGCGAGCAGGAGGCCGCCCGCCATCAGCGCGACACCGACCTCCATCACCGCGCGGGGGCCTGCGCGATCCATCAGCCGCCCGATCAGCGGACTAACCACGCCCGAGACCACGAAGCCGAACGAGAAGGCGCCCGCGGTGACGCCGCGCTCCCAGCCGAACTCGGAGATAATGGGAGGAAAGAACAGTGAAAAGGCGGTGCGCGCATTGACGCCGATGGCCATGGTGACGAAGGTCACCGCGACTACGACCCAGCCATAGAAGAACGGAAGCCGCATTGTGATGGTTTCATCCCTGGACGATCTTTCCGACCATTAAGGGGATGTCCGGGTCAAGCGCTTTTCGCGCATGCCCGGCCCACGCTAAAGCGCGATGAGATCAGGATGAATCGTCATCCCGCTTTGGGCTGTTGTTTGAGCAATGATCTTTTCGGAAAACCGCTCCACACTTTTCCGGATCATGCTGTGGCGCACGACTGACCTTTGCGCGGCGGTCGGTCTCAGGCCGCGTCGAGCTGCGAGCCGGAGACCCGCTCCTCAAGCGCCATCCGTTCGATCGGCTGCGGCCTTCCCAGGAGATAGCCTTGTGCGAAATTCACGCCGAGCCCCTTCAGCCGCTCGAACTGTTCGCTGGTCTCGACGCCCTCTGCCGTCACCGACATGTCGAGGCCGCGCGCCAACGTCACGATCGAGGAGATGATGGCCGAGCTGCGCGGCCGATGGCTGAGATTGCAGATGAAGGACTTGTCGATCTTGATCTTGTCGAACGGAAACGCCGTCAGGTAGCTGAGCGACGAATAGCCGGTGCCAAAATCGTCGAGCGCCAGCTCGATGCCGATGCTCTTGAGCCGCTCCATGAAGGCGTGGTTCTCGATACCGCGTTCCAAGAGGACGGACTCGGTGATCTCGATCTCGAGGCGCTCCGGCGGCAGGCCGGAATCCTGCAGCGCCGCGCAGATCACGTCGAACAGCTCGGCCTCCTTGAACTGCACCGGCGACAGGTTGACGGCGACTCGCGTGTCCGAAGGCCATGACGCCGCGTCCTCGCAGGCGCGCCGCAGCACCCATTCGCCGAGCGCCACGATCAGGCCGGTCTCCTCCGCGAGCGGAATGAACTGGTCCGGCGGGATCAGCCCGCGCGTCGGATGACGCCAGCGCACCAGCGCTTCGAAGCCGCGGCGCTCGGCGTTGGCGACGTCGACGAAGGGCTGGTAGTGCAGCTCGAACTGACAGCGCGCGATGGCGTCGCGCAGGTCGCCCTCGAGCACGTTGCGCGCCTCGAGATCGGCCGACATCGCCTCATCATAGATCGTGAAGCAGTTGCGCCCTGCACCTTTCGAGCGGTAGAGCGCGAGATCGGCCTTCTTCAGCAGCTGTTCCTGATTGCTGCCGTGCTCCGGCGCGATCGCGATGCCGATGCTGGTGCCGATCTCCACGCGGTGGCCGGGCAGGAAGAACGGCTCGGTGACGAGCTTGGCGATCCGGCCTGCGAGCTCGGTCGAGCACACCCGCTGATCGTCGCAACCTTCCTGGATGATCGCGAACTCGTCGCCGCCGAGCCGCGCCAGCACGTCGCTGGCCCGCAGCGCGGATTTCAGGCGCTGCGCCACCTGGCGCAGCAAGAGGTCGCCGGCGCCATGGCCAAGCGAGTCGTTGACGTTCTTGAAGCGGTCGAGATCGAGCATCAGGATCGAGAACGTCAGCCCGTCCTCGCGCATCTGACGGTTGATCTCGTCCAGCCGCGCGAGGAAGAAGGCGCGGTTCGGCAGGCCGGTCAGGATGTCGGTCTGGGCGAGCTCGAGCACCCGGCGGTTGGCAAGCGACAGCCGCCGCGAATTGCGGCTTGCGAGCACGAGATAGCTCGCCAGCGACAGCGTCAGAAGCATGCCCACAACCAGCACCGTGAGCGCGCGATCATAGGCGGTTTCCAGCGGACCGCCAGCAGTCGGCACGGCACGCACCTGCCAATCGGTGTCGCCGATCCGCAAGCCACCCGACCAGTGCACGCTTTTCGACACGTCGCTCATCGATTGCGGCGCGGTTGCCGAGGACGAGAAATCCGGCAGCGACTGCTCGAGGCTGACGATCTGCGCCGTGAAGGGCGGATAGACGTTGACGCTGATCGCGGGACTCGCCGCCGTCGTGGTCCGGATGGCGCGCAGCAGCAGCGGCAGATCGAACACGGCGACGATGACGCCCGCCTGGTTGCGGCGGCGATCGGCAACCGTGTCGCGCGAGGTGCCCTTGGCGTAGACGGGAACGACGACGAGGACGTTGGGCGACTGGCCGCCTTCCCGCGGCTCGTAGAGTTGCGTGCGCAGCGCTGCGATCCGGTCATGGTCGCGCGCGCGCTCGATCGCGGCATGGCGATCCGGAATGCTGGCATAGTCCATCCCGTAGACGAGCGAGGTCTTCGGCTGCGTGGAATAGAAGACCGGGAAATACTCCTCGCCCTGCGGCGCGGTCGCAAAGCCCTGATCGCTTCCTTGGCCCTGAAACGATTTGATGCGATAGCCGGACACGCCGTCCGCGACCGCGGCGGCCTCGTATTCGGCGCGCTCCTTGCGGTTGATGCGCGGCAGCCAGGCGACGCGGAGCATGCCGGGGTGATGCTCGAACAGTCGGCCGGCGAAAGTCTCGAACTCGCTGCGGGTGACGTCCTCGTTGGCCGACTCGAACAGGGTACGCAGCGCCACGAGCCGGCTGATATATTCGTTCATGCCGTTCTGCATGACGATGGCTTCGGTTTCGGCCGCGCTCTCGAACTCGACCTTGTTGACGCGGTCCTCCCAGCGCCCGACCGCGGCCGCGCCCACCACCGAGAACAAGACGCCTAGGCCTGCTGCGACGAGCGCAGGACGATAGATCCCGGCTAGCTTCGCAGGGCTCCATCGCCCGATCATGCGCTTCCGATCCTGATCATTCTGATCGCGATCGCCCATCTCTCTCAGCCGTCCCTCTGGCGTGACGGATCGAACTTCTGGTTGAGCCGTCGGGACGCCGATGGGACATGGAGCTCGGTTAAGAAGTGCACAATTTCACTGCGAGACCACACGCGACTGCGGGGCTTAGTTAACGGTTACCCCGCAAGTCGCCGCATCTTGGAAACAATCTGCACGGATTTCACCGGAGTAATACGGAGTGCGGTCAGCCTCGCGGTTAGCGAGCTGTTCAGAACAGCGGAACTATCGTCTTCCCGTAATTACCGCAAATCCCCTATCAACTTCGTCATGACACGAGTCCGTTCCGCGACATGCATCGTTCTGGCCGTCGCGCTGGTCGCGCTCACCGCGCCGACGGCGCGAAGCGAGGAGGCCGGCGTCAGCGCCGACGCGATCCTGTTCGGCCAGGCTGCGGCGCTTGAAGGGCCCTCCTCCGCGCTTGGCTTGCGCATGCGGCAAGGCATCGTCGCCGCTTTCACCGAGATCAATGCCAAGGGCGGCGTCCATGGCCGCAAGCTGCAACTCATCAGCCGCGATGACGGTTATGATCCCGACCGGTCGGTGGCGCAGACGCTGCGGCTGATCGACGAGGACAAGGTGTTCGCACTGATCGGCGCGGTGGGCACGCCGACCGCGATGGCGACCATTCCGATCACCAGCCTCAGGAACATTCCCTTCATCGGCCCGTTCAGCGGCGCGGAATTCCTGCGCGATCTGGAGCTCGGCAACGTCGTCAACATCCGCGCCTCCTACGGCGCGGAGGCCGAGGCCTGGATCAAGCATCTCACCGAAGACCGCAAGTTCAGCCGCATCGGCATCTTCTACCAGGATGACGCCTTCGGGCGCGACGGTCTCCTGGGCGTGAAACGCGCGCTCGCCAAGCGCGGCCTCGAGCTTGCGGCCGAAGGCACCTTTGAGCGTAACACCAAGGCCGTTGCGTCTGCCTGGCGGATGCTCAGGCGCGCCGAGCCGGAAGCCATCGTCATGGTCGGGACCTACGGCCCGTGCGCGGAGTTCATCAAGCTCGTGCACCGCAGCGGTCTCAATCCGACCTTCGTCAACATCTCCTTCGTCGGCGCCAACGCGCTGGCCAAGGAGCTCGGGCCCGAGGGCGAAGGCGTCATCGTCTCGCAGGTCGTGCCGTTTCCCTGGGACGCATCGCAAGAGCTCGTTGCCGACTACCAGGCGGCGCAGACGACGCTCGACCCGACGCTGACGCCGGACTTCGTGTCGCTCGAAGGTTATATCTCCGCGCGCCTTGCCGCCGCGGCGCTGGAGAAGGCCGGACCGAACCCGACGCGTGCGGGGCTGTTGCGCGCCATCAACGACGTCGGCCGCTTCGAGATCAGCGGAAGCAGCATCACCGTTGGCATCCGCATGATCGACACGCCACCAAAAGTGTTCTTGACGATGATCCAGAAGGACGGGACGTTCAAGCCGATCGACTAGAGCTTGTACCCCGCACCGCAGTCAGGGCGCGTGCGAGGTCCGCTGCACCCCTTATGGCGGCGCTATGGCGGACCTCACGAAAGATCCCTGCCGGGCAAATAGCAGACGAACGGTCGCTCAGTCCGGCATTCCAGCAAGGCGATAGGCTTCCTCCAATCTCGCAACGTCCTGATCTCTCCATGGAGCGCGCTCTCGCCTCCCGGACAAACAATCAGACGGAGAGAGAAGGGCAACTTGCTGCCAGAGCTTTTGTGCAGCTTCTATGTTGCCCAACATGGCATGACAAGCCATTGCCATGCGTAGGCCCTGCGTGTAGGTCGAATGATGACGCAACATGTTGGCTGCGAACGCAAGCCCCTCCTTATAGTTGCCGAGAAAGAAGTGGGCGAAAGCTAATCCTTCGTGTGCGAAGATGATGCGCACATCCAGCGGGCTTAGTCTCAATGCGCGCTGATGGTAGTCAATCGCGGTTCGCGAGTCGCCCAAGATGGTTTTGGTCCATCCACCCCACATCCATCCCGACATTCCGTTTGGATCAAGGTGAATTGCCTCATCCAGAAGACTATCGGCCAGTTCGACTTCATTGCTGTTGAATGTCAGAACCAGTGCCGATCGCGCCAACACCAAAGCGTCTTGCCTCTCCAGACGCAAAGCGGTCTTGGCGTACGCGATGGCCTGAGATTTGTCGGATTCTGGATCGGTACTCCATCCCCAGGATTTGCGGGTGCTCAACGTCGCTGCCAGTGCAGCGTTGGCCAGTGCAAACTGCGGATCCAGCGCAATCGCCCGCTCGTAGAGACCAATGGCTCGATCCGTGGCGTCCCTCGTGTATTCGAAATGTGCCGCCTCCCCACGCAGATAGTAGTCGTACGCATCAAGATTACTGGTGGGCTTTCGTTTGGCACGTTCTATTTCAGCTTGGTTCACGCTTGGCGCAATTGCGCCAGCCACCTTGGCGGCGACTTGATCCTGCAGCTCAAAGATATCCTCGAGCGCTCCATCGTACCTGTCAGCCCAGAGATGCGTGCCGGAAGCTGCATCTATCAACTGACCGGTTATCTTGACGCGACTACCGGATTTCCGGACGCTCCCTTCGAGAATATATCGAACCCCCAAATCCCTAGCCACTTGCTTGATCTCGACAGATCTGTCCTTGAAGGCAAAACTAGAGTTCCGGGCAATGACGAATAGCTGCTTGTTTCGAGAGAGGGCCGTGACAATTTCCTCCGCCATTCCGTCCGCGAAATACTCCTGCTCGGGATCGCCGCTCAGGTTCTCGAACGGCAGCACGGCGATAGAGGGCTTATCCGGGAGAGTGAGCGTGGGCGTTGTCGGTTCTATCCCGTTGTCGGTGACTGCAGCGCCCTTGCTTTCTTGCGCTACCTGCACTCGTCCGACGAAGCGGAAGCCCTTCCGCGGCAATGTCTTGATGAGGCGCTGTTCCCCGCCGGAATCGCCAATTGCGATCCGGGCAACATTCAGGCGGGTCGTCAGCGCTGCGTCCGAGACGACACGTCCTTTCCATATGGCGTTGATGAGGTCGTCCTTGCTGACGACGCGCTCGCTGTGCCGGATCAGGTAATCGAGCAGGTCGAAAACCTGAGGCGTCGTAGGCACCACGTCAGATCCGCGCAGCAGCTCGCGCCGGTCAGTGTCGAACGCGTAGTGTTCGAAGAAATAGCGCAAGGGACGTTCCCCCCGTTGCCCTTTGAGGCCGCTATGGTGACGTCTGACGCCAGAAGAATAGGCCGCCGGCAAGGAAAATGTAAGCCGTTCGTCGACCCCGCGGTCGGCGTGCGGATGCTCGACGCGCCACCAAGAGTATTTCTGACGATGATCCAGAGGAACGGGATGTTCAGGTCGATCGACTAGGGCGTGCACTCGTAAACCCATCCGCTTCGGGGCTCAGACCTTGCGGTATAGCCTCGCTCTCGTTCGCCGGGCGATAGCCGACCCAAGCCGAGCTGCCCCCTGAGCTGCTTTGTCGGGAGATCTTCACCGGCGACCCACAATTTGAAATCAACGTCCAGCATATCCTCATCGAGCGCGGCGGCATCGCCGCCGATGCCGATCAAGAGCTGTCGCCTGACCGGCTCGGCAACGGTGGTGTGCAGCGTCTGGGCGTTGCCGTAGTTGTGGAAGGCCGGTGAGGCGGAGAAGTTCAGCGCCGTGAACGTCTGTTCGGCACTGAGCTTCCGCGCGGCCCAGCCTTCGAGCGGCGGCAGCCGGTCAATCGCGTGCGCAACGCGGCGGTTCAGGCGCCTCAGTTGCGACGTCTGGAAATGAGGCCGGGCGATCGCGGTCGCGCCTTCACGAGATGCAGGCCGATGGCGAGCCCGTGCTCGTTCATGCCGTCCAGCCGCCCAGTGCCGCTGGAGTTCAATGGCGCTGGCGCGCAATCGCGTCAGTGTCGACGACGAAGCTATCGTTGATCGCAATGACACGGCATGTGGCCTGGACCAGGAATCCGCAACGTTCAAGCGCCAGGCGCGCTGCCTCGTTCTCGGATCTCAGTAGCGCGCCATACCCGTAGCCGTAAAAGCCACCTTCGCCGTAGGCTATCGCCTTTGGGCCGGAAGCGGGAGAATAGAACTTCTCGACGTACGTCCGTGCCCTTTCCGAGAAGATGGGATCGGCGACCGCCAGCGGTGTCTCGCCTGCGTGACTGAACCAGGGGGCTGGCGGAACGTCCAGCGGAGCTTCCTTCCACACCACCTTTCCGTCGACGGCATAGACAAAACACATTGTTTGGCTGGCCCCTAGGCATGCGCCCAGGACGCGCGTCCGAGCCTCCTCTGCGCTGCCCCGCCCCCATGTCGGCCAGAAGCCTCCGGACAAGGAAATGGCGAGCGCGGTGTGACCCGGCTTGGCGCTCAACTGCTGCTCGATCTGCTCGCGGCACTGATCACAGACGAATGGAATTTCGCTTGACCGGAATTGCGGTCCCGTCAGCGCGTAGTCGGGTCCCGTCACGTTTTGCGTCAGGGGTCTTGCGGGTATCGAGCGGGGCACAAAATCGAGGAGGTTGCGGTCGACGACTAACGAATCGGCAATCGCGGCGACACGGCACGGCGAATGGGTGATGTAGCCACATCTCTGCAATGCGATACGAGCAGCTTCGTTATCGGAGTCGGCCCGGCCAGTTAGAGACCATTGCCAGTCCGGCCCGACGGCGAGAGCCTTGCCGTGAAACTCCCGATAGAGCCGGGCGACCTTGTCCCGATCGCTCGCATGAATCGCGCCGATGTCTTGGATGTTCAAGGGCCGGGCTACGCCGGAGCTCGATGAAAACCAGGGCTCGATCGGAAGGGGCGGCGGCGGTTCGTCCCAGCTGATCCGGCCATCGATGGCATAGACGAGGCAGCCTTGCCGGTTGGCATTCAAACATAGAGCCAGCGCGTTGGCGCGTGCCTCCAGAGCGGTGCGTCGTGCCGTCGACCAGTAATATCCCCCGTCGATCGCCACGACCAGAGCGGAATGCAATGGCTTGCCCGCGAAGGCAGCCTTGATCTGCGCACGGCATTGATCGCATAGGAAGGGGACTTCGTCGGCATTGAACTGCGTGCCAAGCAACGTTCGGGACAAGCCGGACTGCTCAGGCGCCGACGAGACCTCCACCTTTCCACGCAGGTAGAACTCCCCGATGATCGACAGGGAAAGTTCGGGCAATTGACTGTGCTTGGTCGACTCATAGACGTCCGAGCTGATCCTGCGGAAGATTGTCCCAATCTCCTCCGGTGCCTTGATGTTCGCGAGAAACGCCGTGGTGTATGGGCTGTTGCGTCCATCGCCGTCCTCCGCGGTCTGCCCGGCCTGGGTGGCGTAGGCGACGATCATGCCTTGCGCGTTGTCCAACTTGGCCAATCCCCGCTGGAGCGGAACGGCTCGGCTGGCGCCGAGCGAGCGCCGGAGTTCGTTGGCAAACGGGTTGTCGCGACAGGCATCGAGCACCAGAACGCGCAAGTTCTTGGCTTGCTGTAGGTCGGCAATGATGTCGTCGAGGCGCACCAGACGCCGCAGGTCCGCGACATCCGTCAGTTGCGTGTCAATCGGCGCCAGATAATTGACTCCGCCGAACTGAAGCGCATGACCACTGTAGTACAGCAGTGCGACATCGGCGCCGCGCGCCGCGCGCGCGAAGCGGATCGCAACCTCGTCCATGCCGGCCCGATCGAGATCTGTTGCCACGATGGTTTCGAATCCGAGAAGCTTGAGCGCGGCGGCAACATCGGCGGCGTCGTTCGCCGGATTGGTCAGGCGCGGTACGTTGCGATAGGCCCCGTTTCCGAGGACCAGGGCCACCCTCGTATCGGCAAGGCACCGGTCGGTGATCGCCATAAACAGGAGTGGAAGCAGGCTTAAGAGAAGCGCTGAAAGGGACGACCGGATTTTCACCCGTGCCTCCTACGGAGAACAATGCTTCAATAAGAATATGATATGAGCCGAAAGGCAAATTGTGATCTTCGGCACGGTCCGTTGGCCACTCACACGTCAGAGACCGGGCGACTTGCCGCTTGGACCGCTATCGATCAAGAGCCCCGTCGAGCTTCACGGGAGACAGGCCGATCCATTCCCGAGCAGCCGGTCCGGGGCGGCATCCCAGTTTCTTCAGCCATCAGCGGATGCTCAGGTGTTTGGGTGAAACCAGCCGAATATCGCAACGACGGAGCATCCAACCAGGCTGACTGTCTGCAGACCCATTTCGAGCCAATACCGAACCGGAGCGGTGTCTCTATGAACAACCTGCTTCGACAATCCTGCAAGACTGTCGACAATCCAGTCCAGAATACCAGTACTATGCGGGTAAGCCGTGATCTTTCTCTCGAGAAGGCCAGATCGCACGGTGCGGAAGCAATCGACGCAAAGATAGATTGCGACGATGCGTGCGACGATTTCATAAAGAAAGAACTGCATTCAAACATCCGCTCATCAAGTAACCGGTTTGATGACCAGGCCGTGTTGCGCGTCAATCGGCAGGGTTAAAGCCAGGTGCGTCCACGAGCGCTACTTGGTCTTGGTGTGGCCGGATTTGATGTTGGTTCAATTGCAGAAATGATCACGGCGCCGGTCGCGCCCAATACAGGGCATGAGCGCAAAAGCCATGACTGATCGTAAGGATTTGCGCTTGGCCGCCAGGAAGTTGGCGTCCGCCTCTTTATGAGCACACGCCAGGACTCAAGTGCTCTTCACGGACGGCGCGTCCAGCGTTCGGCATTGACGGCGCCCGGCGGGATCTTGCCCTTGATGATCGCCTCCACCTGACGCACGGTTTCCAGCGACTGATATTCGATCGCCTGCGGCGTCAGGCCGCCGACATGCGGTGTGGCGATGACGTTGGGAAGCCGTGCCAGCTCCGGCGTCGGCATCTGGTCCGGAGCGCGGCCGACATCCATCGCGGCGCCGGCGATTCGCCTCTCGCGCAGCGCGGCCGCAAGCGCCGCCTCGTCGACGAGGTTGCCCCGTGAGAGATTGATGAAGACGGCGTGCTGCTGCATGCGCGCCAACGCCGCCGCGCCGATCAGATTCTCCGTCTGTTCGTTGGCGATGGCGAGGCAGACGACATAATCCGATGCCGCCAGGAGTTCGTCGAGCAGGACATGCCTGATCGCGCTATCGTCGATCGCCACGAAGGGATCGGCGACCAGCACCTCCATGCGCAGCACTTTTGCGACCTCGGCAAGATAGCGCCCGATGCTGCCAAAGCCGATGATGCCGAGCTTGCTGCCGGCGAGCTGACGCCCCATCCGCGCTTCGGGCTTGCGGCCCGCCTGGTAGTCCGCCGTGGTTCGCGACACGCCGCGGGAAAGATCAACCATGAAGCCGAGCGCGAGCTCGGCCACCGCCTGCACGAAGCCGGGACCGGCGCGCGTCACCAGCACGCCAACTTCAGAAGCGGCCTCGACATTGACATTGCGGATGTCGACGGCGCAGCGGACGAAGGCGGAGAGGCGCGGCAATTGCGCAAAGATCTCGCCGCGCCCCTCGGTCATGCGGTCGGCGACGATGATATCCGCTTCTGCCGCGGCGCGGACGAGACCGACGGCATCGAGCGGCTGCTCGCCCTCGTGCATGATCACCTCGGCGAGCGCCAGCAAGCCTTTCAGGCTGCGCTCGCCGTAGTAATTCCTGCGCATCTCCGGCGTATGAGCCAGCAGAACCTTCACTGCGAAAACTCCCTCTAATAGCCGAATGCGCGCGGCAACGCGGTCGAGATCGACGGCACGAAGGCGATCACGAGCAGGCAGAGCATCAACAGCCCGAGATACCCCATGATCGGCTTCACCGTCCGCTCGATCGGCACATTGCCGATCAGGCAGGCACCGTAAAGACCGAGCCCGAGCGGCGGCGCGAACAGGCCGATGCCCATCGCGATCACCAGCACGACGCCGAAATGCAGGGGATCGATGCCGAGCTGGACCGCGACCGGCAAGAGCAGCGGCCCGAAGATGATCAGCGCGGCCGCGCCCTCCAGCACCGAGCCCATCACGATCAGGACGAGGATCGCGAGCAGCATGAACAGCCAGACGCCGGAGGTCTTGGACAGGCCCAGCATGAAATCGCCGACCGCGTGCGGGACCTGCTGCAAGGTCAGCGTGAAGGCGAGCGACTGAGCGGCAGCGACGATGAAGAGCACGAGCCCGGCGCGTGTCGCCGCCTGCACGAAACTGTGCGCGGCGGCTTTCAGCGTGAGCTCGCGGAACACGAGGCTGCCGACCAGGACGGCATACACCGCGGCGAAGGCGGAGATCTCGGTTGCGGTGGCAAAGCCGGTCTTGAAACCGGTGAAGATCATGAAGATCAGGCCGAAGGATGCGATCGCACCGCTCCAGAGGCCAGAGACGGGAATCTGCGGCTCGAGATCCTCGGCCTCAGTCGACGCCGCCGGCTTGCCGAAAATGATGGACACGGCGATCAGCACCAGCGCCATGAGGGCCGCCGGCAGCAGGCCCGCCATGAACAGGCCGCCGATCGAGAGGTTCGCGACGAAGCCGAGGATGATCAGGTTGATGCAGGGCGGAATGGTTTCGGCCATCACGGCGGAGGCCGCGAGCAGTGCCACTGCGCTGCCCGGATTCTGCCGCGAGCGGCGCGCCGCCGGGATCAGCACCGAGCCGACCGCGGCGACATCGGCCATCTTCGACCCGGAAATGCCGGAGAACAGCACCATCGAGGTGACCATCACGACGTTGAGGCCGCCGCGCATGCGGCCGACCGCGCGCTGCAACAGCTCGATCAGGCGTACCGACATGCCGTTGGCTTCCATGAGGTAGCCGACCAGGATGAAGAAGGGGATCGCGAGCAGCACGAAATTGTCGATGCCGCGCGCCATCTGCTGGGCGAAGATGACGCCGGGCAGCGCGCCCTCCACCCAGATGAAGAGCAACGCCGCCAGTGCCAGCGCAAAGCCGATCGGCAGGCCGCCGAACAGCGTGACGAAGAAGCCGATCAGCATCAGCGTGCCCGACGACGGCACCGACGCGGGCAGCAGCGCGTCCCAGGCGAGATAGAGGCCGGTGACGATGACGATCGCAAAGAGACCCTTGGCGATCTCGGAAAGCGGCCTTGCGCAAAGCTGGTCGATCGCGAACACGGTCATGAAAAGCGCGCCGACGCCCATCGGATAGAACGTCAGCTCGAGCGGCAGCCCGGATCCCGTGGTCTGGCCCGTGGTCAGCGTCCCCAGCTTGATCGCATTGTAGGCGACATAGGCCGAGATCAGCACGATCAGCAGCGCACTCGCGGCATCGACCAGCGCCCGAAGCCGCGGAGCCAGCATGTCGCGGAAAAAGGACACGCCGACATTCTCACCGCGCGCGAGCGCGCTCGCCGCGCCGAAGAAGGCCGATCCGACCATCAGACCGCGCGCGACGTCGTCGGACCATTCGACCGGCGCATTGAAGAGGAAGCGCAGCAGCACCGAGATGCAGACCACCACGAGGTCAGCGGCCAGCAGGATGGCCGCGACCCCGTCGCTCACGCGCAGCAAAAGGGCGATGCTCCCGCGGCGGCCGCCTGAGAGGGACGCGGCGGCGGTCATCGTCATCTCAGGCCTGGGTCGCGCGGATCATGTCGATGACAGGCTTGGATTCAGGCCGCGCCTTGATGAAGTTATCGGTCTGCGGCATGACGCGCTTCCTGAACGCTTCGCGGTCGCATTCGGCCACCGTCACGCCCTTCTCGGTCAGCGCCGCCAGCGCCTCCTTCTCGACCGCAAGCCCGTGCGTACGCGTGTCGGCCGCGGCCTTCTTCGCAGCATCGAGAAAGCCGTCGCGCAGCTTCGGATCCATGCGGTTGTAGGTCATGTCACTGAAGTAGATCGCGAGCGGCGAGAAGTTGTGCTGCGTCAACGCATAAAACTTTGCCGTTTCGAAGAACTTGCTGGCGAGGATGGTCGGTGGGTCGTGCTCGAGCCCGTCGAGCACGCCGGCCTGTAGCGCCGTGTAGATTTCGCCAAACGCCAGCGGCGTCGCCGCTGCGCCCATCAATCGCAGGCATTCCGTGATGACGGGATTGGGCAGTGTCCTGATCTTCAGGCCCGCGAGATCCTCGGGCGTCTTCACCGGCTTCTTCGCGAGCACGCTGCGCGAGCCGAAATTATACGCCCAGGCGATGATGCGGATGTTGGCGCCCTTGAGCAGCGCATCCTCGATCGGCTTGGCGGCGCCGGCATCGAACGCCTTGGTCTGCTGCGGGAAGCTCGCAAAGAGATAGCCGAGGTCGAAGGTGCCGACGAGCGGCACCAGATTGGCCGAGATCGACGAGCCTGACACCATCAGGTCGATGACGCCGAGCTTCACCGAATTGATGACGTCGATTTCCTGGCCCAGCTGGTTGTCAGGGAAGAAGGCGACCTCGACCTGCTCACCGAGGCCGTTGGCCTTCAGTTGCTTGACCAGATTGTCGTAATAGACACGGCCGTTGGCAAATTTGGGATCGTTGGGCAGCGACGAGGAGCATTTCAGCTTCAATGTCGCGGCTTCGGCTCGGCCGATGATGGCGGGAGAGAAGACGAGGCCGGCGGTTATCGCCGTCGAGGACTTGATGAACGCGCGACGGCTCACTGGCACAATTGTCATGGTGCTCTCTCTCCCCAAGTCTTTTTTATTCGTGCCACGGTCGTTGCCGCAGCCGTCTGTCGGACTGTAGGACCAAAGCGACAAAGCAGGCAAGGGTAGCGGACCATCGGCGGGGGTCGCGGCAATCGTGAGCACGTCGGTAGAACGACGCGCGATTGGCCTATGTTTGCAGCCGTTTCCAGCGGGCCGCGCGATGAACGGTACGGCGTTCAGCCAGGCCCATAATCGATCGATCCAATTCGGGTATGGATCGATGCAGAAGTCATATTGGTTGCGATCGGGCTCTCGCTGCTCGCGCAACGAAACGCGAAAAAGGCTGCGGGATGTCATCCCGCAGCCTTTGTCGCTCAATCAGTACTTGCAATCAGTCCTGGCAATCAGTCCTGGCAATAGGTCCTGGCGAACGGCGTCAGCGCGAATGCGCGCCGCTCAACTCGCCGAGCGCGGCGTCCTGGCGCGAGGGGCGAAGCGCATAGGCGCCGTCGCCGAGCAGCGCCTGCGCAAACAGCGCGATGGCCCAGAAGGCCGGGAATTCCCAGCCGCCCTTCGGATTGGTGAAGAAGAAGCCGGCGGCGCCGTGAACGGTGAAGATGGCGCCGAGCAGGATCGGAATGCCGGCGAGCGCGGCGTAGCGGGTCCAGACGCCGAGAATCAGGGCGATGCCGCTCAGCACCTCAACCGTCATCACGAGATAGGCGAGTTCCGGCGGAAAGCCGAGGCTGCCGAAGAACTTTGCTGTCCCGGCCGGGGTAAAGACGAAAAACTTCAAGCTGGCATGGGCGAGAAACAGCGCCCCCAGTGTCACGCGCAACACCAGCGCCGCATAGGGCGCGGTACGGGAATCGATCATAGCAGTCTCCTTTGATGGCCCGCCTTATGATCTATTCTCAATTTGGTGATAATCTGCTATTTTGGAACAATAGTTCACACCCAGAGAGTGAGATCATTGCTTGACCGCCTGACCAGCCTGGAAGTCTTCGCGAAGGTGGCGGCGGTCGGCAGCCTCACCGGCGCCGCGCGCGCGATGGGCCTGTCGCAGACCATGGTCACCAAGCACGTTGCGTCGCTTGAAGCCCGCCTCGGCATCAAGCTGTTCCATCGCACCACGCGGCGACTGTCGATCACCGAGGCCGGACGCAGCTATCTCGAATCCTCCGAGCGTATCCTGGCCGACATGGAGACTGCCGACGCCGCGGTCACCGCCGAACGGGTCGAGCCGCGCGGCCTGCTCCGCGTCAACGTGCCGGTGGTGTTCGGCACACGGCAGATCGCGCCGCTGCTCGGTGATTTTGCCGAGCGCTATCCCAAGGTCACGGCAGAGCTCGGGCTCAACGACCGGCTGGTCGATCTCGCCGAGGAAGGCTGGGACCTCGCGATCCGCATCGGGCGCCTACGCGACTCCAGCATGGTGGCGCGGCGCTTGGCACCGAACCGTCTCGTCGTGTGCGCCGCGCCGTCTTACCTCGCCAAACATGGCACGCCGCGTACCGTCGCCGACCTCGCTGCCCATAACTGCCTTGGCTACACGCTGTCGCAGCAGGCGAGCGCCGCCGAGTGGCTGTTCGGCGCGGATGGCGAGATCCGCGTCCAGGTGAGCGGCAACCTCCGCGCCAACAATGGCGATGCGCTGCGCGCCGCGAGCCTCGCCGGCCTGGGCCTGGCGCGGCAGCCGACCTTCATCGTCGCCGATGATTTGCGCGCCGGAACCCTGGTGGCGCTGCCGCTCGACCAGCCGGAGGTCCAGTCGTCGGCGGTGCATGCGGTCTATCTGCCCGATCGGCGGCCGCCGGCGAAGGTCCGCGCCTTCATCGATTTCCTGGCGGCGCGCTTTTCGCCGGAGCCGCCCTGGGATCGTGGCCTGTTCTGACGACGCCACCACGTGAGGGGCGCCCCTGGGCAAGAGAACTGCCCAATTTGCCGCACATCCCAGAGTGAGCTAGCGCACAGACTCAGTCTTGGTACGCGGCTAGACAAGCTGTCACCCTCGCGCGCATTGCCGATGGAGGTGACTTCATGCGCCGTCCCGCCCTTTGCCATTTGTTTCTTGCGTCCAGCCTTCTCGTTCTTTTCCAGCTCATCACACTGACGTACGCCTCCGCCGAAACGCGGCTCGCGCTCGTGATCGGTCAGTCCGCCTATCGCGCAGTGCCCGAACTGCCCAACGCCGCCAACGACGCCAAGGGCATGACGGAGCTGCTCGGCAGCGCCGGGTTCGACGTCACCACCGCGCCCAATCTGGCGCAGAACGAGATGCGCCAGACGATCAGCGATTTCGCCGGCAAGGTCAGCGCCAGCGGCGCCGAAACGGTCGCGCTGGTGTTCTATGCCGGCCACGGCCTGCAGATCGACGGCGAGAACTATCTGGTGCCGGTCGATCTCGATCCGAAGCGCGAGGCCGACATTCCCTTGCAGGGCGTGCGGCTGAACGACCTGCTCAACACACTGGGCGCACTGCCGACGCGCGCGCGCATCTTCATGCTCGATGCCTGTCGCAACAATCCCTTCCCGGCACTTAGCGGCGCCGGCCACGGGCTTGCGATCGTCGACACCAAGGCCGGCGCGCCAGGCACCTTCATTTCCTACTCGACCTCACCCGGCGCGGAAGCCGAGGACGGCTCCGGCGTCGACAGTCCCTACACCACGGCGACGCTGACGATCACCAAGCAGCCGAACCTGCCGATCGAGGAAGTCTTCAAGCGCATCCGCGTCGCCGTCGCCCAGTCGACGGACGGCCGGCAGATCCCGTGGGAAAGCTCGTCGCTGACGGCCGACTTCAAGTTCTTCGGCGACGGCAGCGGTCAGCCGCCTTCCGTTCCCGGTGCGGGTTCGCCGACACTGGCCAGCGCGAGCCGCACCGTCGAGGACTGGCGTCAGGAGTTGCGGGGCAAGGAGCCCAAGGTCGCCTATGATCTCGTGATCGCCGACGACACCGTCGCCGCGTACCAAGCCTATGTCGAGCTGTTCGCGCAGGCACCTGCCACTCCGCGCCTGCGCACGATCCTGGAGCGACGGCGCCAGATGCTGGCCTGGGAGCTGGCGGTCGCGATCAACACCCGCGCCTCGTACGAGACGTATCTCACGAACTGGAGCAGCAGCGACCTCGCGGCAACCGCGCGCAGGCTGCTGCTGCGCGTGCAGAACCGCAACTACGGGCCGACGGCTGCGGCCGCCGCAGTACCGGTCGCCGTCGCGATGGCGCCGACCTGCCCGTGCTCGACGCCGTCGACACCGGCGACGCCGATCAACCCGATCGTCGCGCCGATCATCAAGAAACGCGTCGACGACGCGCCGCCGAAGAGGAAGGTCGTCGACACCCCCAAGCGCAAGCCGCCGCCGGACGAGGTCGTGGTCGATCGCCGTCCGCCGCCGCCGGACCGCGGTCCACCGCCCGGCGCCATCATGGAAGGCATCGGCATCGGCGTCGGAATTGGCCTCGGCATGGGCATGGGCGGCGGCCGCGGCGGCGAGATGAACCACGGCGATTATCGCAGGTATTAGAGCTCGAGATCGAAAAGGCGCCCGCAGATGCATACAGCGTCTGCGGGCATCTTCATGGGCGCCTGACATCGCCAGATTCCTGTTAGTCTGTTCCCCGCATTGTCGCCGGGGATTCGTATCGATGCCGCATGACGCTGACGCCAAGCCATCCTGGCCGTTGTTCCGCTCGCTCTCGTCCTACCAGGTCGGCCTGCTCCCTGGAGACCTGATGGCGGGCCTGACGCTGGCGGCGATCGCCATCCCCGAGCAGATGGCAACGTCGCGGCTCGGCGGCTTCGCGCCGCAGATCGGCTTCTTCGCCTTCATGGCGGGCTCGCTCGGCTTTGCGCTGCTCGGCAGCAACCGCTTCCTGTCCTGCGGCGCCGATTCCACGATCACGCCGATCTTCGCCGGCGGCCTTGCCGCGGCCGCCGCGACCGGCTCGCCGGAATATCAATCGCTTGCGATCGCGCTCGCGCTGATGGTCGGCGCGATGCTGGTCGCGAGCGGTATCTTCCGGCTTGGCGGCATCGCCAATCTGTTGTCGGTGCCGGTGATGGTGGGCTTCCTCGCCGGCATCTCCGTCCACATCATCGTCTCGCAACTGCCGGGCGTGCTCGGCGTGGAGGCGCCAGGCGGACCGACGCTCGACCGCATCGGCACGCTGGCGCGCGAGCTCGGCCGGTCCAATCCCTACACGATCTTTATCGGCTTCGGCGTGCTCGCCGTCGTCTTCCTCGCCGAGGCGATCAGCCCCAAGATTCCCGGAGCGCTGATCGGACTCGTCGGCGCAACGCTCGCGGTGATCGGGGCCGGGCTCGAAGCCAAAGGCGTGAAGGTGGTCGGCACAGTCCCGGGCACGTTGCCGATGCCGACCTTGCCGGAGCTTGCCCCCGAGGCGTGGGTGCGCCTCGTTCCGCTGGCCTTCGTGGTCACCGTCGTCGTGATGGTCCAAACCGCAGCGACGACGCGATCGTTTCCCTCCGATCCCGACAAGCCCGCCGACGTCGACCGCGATTTCCTCGGCGCCGGCGCCGGCAGCCTTCTTGCGGGCGTGTTCGGCGCGTTTCCGGTCAATGCCAGCCCGCCGCGCACGGGCATCGTGGTCGAGACCGGCGGGCGGTCGCAACTGTCGGGGCTTGCCGCGGCGCTGATCGTGCTGGCGCTGCTCGCGTTCGGGACCGGCCTGTTGCAGCACGTGCCGGATGCAGCGCTCGGCGGCATCCTGCTGTTCGTGGCGCTGCGGATCATTCGCGTGAAGCAGATCGCGACCATCTATCGCCAGTCCTTCAGCGAGTTCCTGCTGATCCTTGCGACCGCAGCGCTGATCATCGTGCTGCCGATCCAGCAGGGTGCGTTCCTCGGCATCGTGCTCTCGCTGCTGCACGGCATCTGGAGCACGACGCGCGCCAAACTCGTCGAGTTCGATCGCGTGCCGGGCACCACGATCTGGTGGCCGACCCACCCGCATATCCCGGGCGAACGCCTTCCCGACGTCGCCGTGATCGGATTGCAGGCGCCACTGTCGTTCCTCAATGCGCCCGGTTTCCGCAACGACGTTGCGGACCTGCTGAAGACCTCGACGCCAAAACTCCTGGTGCTGGAGGCAAGCGGCATGGTCGAGATCGACTTCACCGCGGCGCAGGCTCTGCTGGAGATCTTCAGGGCGTGCAGCGAACAGGGCGTCAGCGTCGCAGTGGCGCGGCTGGAATCGGTGCGGGCGCAGAACGCGTTCGAGCGTTTTGCGCTGTTCGACATCCTGCCACGGCAGCATGTCTTCCACAGCGTCGACGAAGCCATCCACGCGCTGGCAAAGCAATGAATTCGGCACGCTAGCCCAGCGCCGGATAATCCCGGCGGATCGCTTCCCTGACCCAGGCGGTCTGCACGGCGCGGTTCAATATCTGAGCCGTCTCGACATCGTTGGCCTTCATGCAGAGCTCCACGATCCGCCGAACGGCGTCGTCGCGCATGAGATCGTCAGACATCTTCATTGCGATTCCCATCGCGGCTCTTGCGGCACGCTGATAGCGTTCGCTCTCGTGCTTCCTCTGTTTCTGCACCGATTTTTCACGATTGTCGGGGCGCGCGGCAAAGTCGCCGATCAGCTCGGCGCTCGCAGTCGCGGACTGGCAAATATTCCGGATCCGGTCGGCGGCCTCAATGTCGCCGATCGGGCCCGAAACCGGCTCGTCCCAGATGTCTCCGGGCTTTTGTCGCGCTAACCACTTCATCGCCCTACCCGTGGCCTTCAGACACCCCCCAGCATATTGAACTCGACCGCGCTCGGCGAGACGGTTTTTCCCGCCACGCCTTTGGCTTGCGACGCGCTCAGGACGTCCGACGCGGACCGATCGCCTCGAATTGCGCCTTCTGCTCGTCATTGAGCGTCGCATAGAAATCCTCAAGCGCTGATCGCACCGACTTGACGCCGTCGAGCATCACATCGAGCCGCTTGCGGATCGCAGCCATGCGCGCCGGCGGCGTCATCACGTCGCTGGGCTGGCAGGCCGCCTTGAGCGATGCGCTGACCTTGGCGCTGGTATCCTGGAGCACTTGCAACGCGCCGCGCTGGGTGTCGTCGGGGTGAAGCCTCGCTTCGATTTCTGCGCCTGGCCAATCGAGCCCAACAGGCGTACCGCAATTCTGCACGAGCGATGCATTGGCGTTGCTTGAAGCCGCTGCGCGGCGCTGGTCTTCGGCCAGCGCATTGAAGCGCGCCTTCTGCTCGTCGGTGAGCGCACCGTAGAATTTGTCGAGCGTGGGCTGGACGAGATCGACGGCCTTCGTCATCGCCTCGACGCGCTGCTGCATGGCCGCGAGCCGGCCGGGCGCCGTCGCCGCGACCTGCGTTGGACAGGATGCGCGGATCAACTCGGCGGCCTGGATCGAGGCATTGCCGAGAGCATCGAGATCGGCGCCTTGTGCGTCAGTCGGCTGCACCGCATCCGCGATCTGGTCGATCGGCAGACCGACGATCTCGCGGCGATCGCTGCCGCAGAGTTGATCGAGGCCAACGCCGCGCGGCTGCCGTCGTCCATACGAGCGTTGCGGCAGATAGGTTGCGAGGCCATCATAGCCGTATGGGCCGAAGATGCCGGCATAGATGTCGGGATAGCCGTAGCCCCAGAAGCCGAGACCATCGCCCCAAATGGTGTAGTCGTAGAGATCGTTATAGGCGAACGGCCAGAACAACGGTCCCACCCAGCCATAGAAGCCGCCGGGATGCTGCCACCATCCGCTGCTTGCGCCGTGCCAGCCGGCGAGCGCAGCCGCGGCTGCGATCTGGGCCCGCGCCGCCGGATTGCTGATCAGCCGACCGTTGCGGAAGGCACTGGAGTGGACGTTCAGCGCGTTGCGGAAGTTTGCAGGGCGCACTGCCGCATTGCGGATCTGACCAAAGCTCGAGCGGCCATGTCGGGCACCGGTTGCAAACCGCATCCCGCCGTGATGCCCGCCGAAATGCGCGTGACCGAAACCATGACCGCCGAAATGGCCGCCACCATGATGACCACCGCCATGCCCGCCGCCGCGATGTCCACCACCGTGCCCGCCGCCATGTCCGCCACCATGGCCACCGCCGCCATGTCCGCCCTTCGCCAGCGCCGCGCCCGCCAGCATGCAGGCAAGCACCATTGCGGCAATTCCAATGACCGGTCGCAACATCGCATCCTCCCGAAGGTGCCGCGCCATTGAGGCATCGGAACGTGTCGGGAATTGGAACCGGCCGACTTGCCAAAAGTTCCCGCAGGTGGAGCCCGCGGCGCTACGCCGCCGGCACGATCTTGCCCGGATTGAAGATGTTCTGCGGGTCGAGCGCCTTCTTCAGCGCCCGCATCGCATCCAGCGCCTCGGGACCGAGCTCGGCCTTGAGGTATTTCTGCTTGCCCTGGCCGATGCCGTGCTCGCCAGTGCAGGTGCCGTCCATCGCCTGCGCGCGCTCGACAAGGCGATGCATGAACTCCTCGCCGCGCGCCATCTCGTCTGCGTCGTTGGTGTCGCATACCAGCGAGCAATGGAAATTGCCGTCGCCGACATGGCCGACGATCGGCGACAACAGGTTGAGACGCTTGAGATCTTCCTCGGTCTCGCTGACGCAATCCGCAAGCCGCGAGATCGGCACGCAGACGTCGGTTGCGACCACCCCGATGCTGTCGCCGGGCCGCAGCGCCTTGACGGACCAGTAGGCGTCGTGCCGCGCCTGCCACAGTTTTGTGCGATCCTCGGGTTTGGTGGTCCAGGAGAAATCACCGCCGCCGCAATCCCTGGCGATCTCGCCGAACGCCTTGGACTGCTCGGCGACCTCGATCTCGCTGCCGTGGAATTCGACCAGTAGTAGCGGCGTCTCCGGCAGCGTCAATTTCGAATAGGCGTTGCAAGCCTTCACCTGCGCGGCGTTGAGCAGCTCGATGCGCGCCACGGGAATGCCGGTCTGGATCGCGAGGATCACCGCCTGGCAGGCGCCATGCACCGTTTCAAACGAGACCGCGCCGGCCGCGATCATCTCGGGGATGCCGCGCAGGCGGATGGTGAGCTCCGAGATGATGCCGAGCGTACCTTCGGCGCCGACGAAGAGATGCGTCAGATCGTAACCGGCCGACGACTTCTTCGCGCGCGTGCCGGTCGTGATGATTTCGCCATCGCCGCGCACGACCTTCAGCGCCAGCACGCTCTCGCGTATGGTGCCGTAGCGTACCGCATTGGTGCCTGAGGCGCGCGTCGAGGCCATGCCGCCGAGCGACGCATCCGCGCCGGGATCAATCGGAAAGAACAGGCCCTGGTCGCGCAGATGCTCGTTGAGCGCCTTGCGCGTCACGCCGGGCTCAATCACGCAATCGAGGTCCTCGGCATGCACCGCGAGCACCTTGTTCATGTCGCGCAGGTCGATGCAGATGCCGCCGGCCGGCGCATTCACCTGGCCCTCGAGCGAGGTGCCGGTGCCGAACGCGATCACGGGCACGCCGTTTCCAGCGCAGATCCGCACCACGTCCTGGATGTCTTTGGTCTCCTGCGCCATCACCACGCCATCCGGCGGCTGGTTGGCGAGCCAGGTCGTGGTGTGACCGTGCTGCTCGCGCACGGCCTGCGAGGTGATGAAGCGGTTGCCGAAGCGCGCGGCGAGCGCTTCGAGCGCACTCGCCAGGGCTTTCGGCTCGGGCCGCGGCGGATTATTGGTGATGGTCATACCCACGGACATTCCTCCCGACTCAAGCGCGATGAAATCAGGATGAATCGTCATCGCGCTTTAGCTTGTTGTTTGAGCATGATCCTTTCGGAAAACCGCTGCACACTTTTGCGGATCATGATCTAAGGACCGTGGCAAAGGACATATGACCGGTCAAGTCAAGCGACCGGACGCATGTCGGGAAGAAATTGGCAGGAAGGAAAGATGACCGAGGCAGCCGCCCACGAGCCGAACGCCGAGCCGTTCCGTTCCTCGATCATGCAGATCGAGCCGAAATGGATCGACTATAACGGCCATCTCAACATGGCCTATTACAACGTGATGTTCGACAGGGCGATCGACCAGCTCTGGCTGAAGCTCGGGATCGGGCCGACCTATATGAAGGAACGTCACGGCTCGACCTTCACCGCCGAGTGCCATGTGCGCTATCTGCGCGAGATCCATCTCGGCGATCCCGTGCAGATCTCGGTGTGGCTGCTCGAAGCCGACGACAAGCGGCTGCACACCTTCGAGGAGCTTCGTCACGCGACCGAGGGCTGGCTGTCGGCGACTTCCGAAAACATGTCACTGCACATGGACATGACCTCGCGAAAAGTGGCGCCCTTCCCGGCCGACATTCGCGAAAACATCGCCTCCGTGGTCAAGGACCACAGCGCAGTAACGCGGCCTGAGGGCATCGGGAGAAACGTCGCGATGCCCTCGAAGCGGTAGTGCCTTAGAATGCTGTAACTCCTCATCCTGAGGAGCCCGCGAAGCGGGCGTCTCGAAGGATGCAGGTCAACAGTCGGGCCTCATGGTTCGAGACGCGCTTCGCGCTCCTCACCATGAGGGGCTTGTCACGCTAGACCCTGGTGCGGCCGCGGGCCAATCCGACCACGGCCGAGACCAGGAACAGCACGACCGCAATGAAGAAGATGACCTTGGCGATTTCGATCGAAGCGCCGGCGATGCCGCCGAAGCCCAGGATACCGGCGATCAGTGCGATAACCAGAAACGTCACAACCCAGCCAAGCATGGTCAAAACCTCCGTCTCGATGTTTGTCTTCCGATCGGCACGGCCTCGCGCCACGCCTCGTTTGCAAAGACAATCTCGACCTCGAAACGAAGGTTCCGGGCTGACAGGGGCGGAAATTCGCTGAGCGGACTGGAACAAATCGGCCCTCTGCGTACGTGGAAAACCCCTCGCCGCCGCCCCATATAGGGGCTAATCCCTGTTATGAAGGCTCCCTTCCGCCACCCCGCGGTGCCATCGTGGGGCCACTGATTCGCATGACCGAGCCGAGCAAAATCACCTCTCACAGCGTTCCCGACCACCAGCCCGCGGCCGGCGGCATTGCCGCGCGCGCCCGTGCCTCGGTGGGCCCGAAATATCTGGCCGGCCTCAATCCCGAGCAGCGCGACGCGGTGGAGACGCTGGACGGCCCCGTGCTGGTGCTCGCCGGCGCCGGCACCGGCAAGACGCGCGTGCTCACCACGCGCATCGCCCATATCCTGAGCCAGGGCCGCGCGCGCCCCGGCGAGATCCTGTCGGTGACCTTCACCAACAAGGCCGCGCGCGAGATGAAGCACCGGCTCGGCCAGATGCTGGGACAGGCGGTCGAGGGCATGCCGTGGCTCGGCACCTTCCACTCGATCGGCGGCCGGATCCTGCGGACGCACGCCGAGCTCGCACAGCTCAAGTCGAATTTCACCGTGCTCGATGTCGACGATCAGGTCCGGCTGTTGAAGCAGCTCCTGCAAGCCGAGAACATCGACGACAAGCGCTGGCCCGCGCGCATGCTGGCCGGCCTGATCGACGGCTGGAAGAACCGCGGGCTTAGCCCGGCGCAGGTGCCATCGGGCGAAGCCGCGATGTTCGCCAACGGCAAGGGCGGCAAGCTCTATGCGAGCTACCAGGAGCGGCTGAAGATCTTGAACGCCGCCGATTTCGGCGATCTGCTGCTGGAGAACATCCGCATCTTCCGCGAGCACCCGGATATCCTGCGGCAGTACCAGCAGCGCTTCAAGTACATCCTGGTCGACGAATATCAGGACACCAACGTCGCGCAGTATCTGTGGCTGCGATTGTTGTCGCCGGCGCCTTCAGCAACCAGGGCCGTCATTCCGGGGCGCGTCGAAGACGCGAACCACGACATGCAAATGCACGTCGGGGAATCTCCTGATGAGTCCACGGATCGAGATTCCGGGTTCGATGCTGCGCATCGCCCCGGAACGACGGTTACTCCTGCGACTCACGTCAAAAACATCTGCTGCGTCGGCGACGACGACCAGTCGATCTATGGCTGGCGCGGCGCGGAGGTCGACAACATCCTGCGCTTCGAGCACGATTTTCCCGGCGCCAAGGTCATCCGGCTCGAACGCAATTACCGCTCGACCGGCCACATCCTCGCCGCCGCCTCGCATCTGATCGCGCACAACGAAGGCCGGCTCGGCAAGACGCTGCGCACCGAGGACGAGGACGGCGAGAAGGTCACGGTCACCGGCGCCTGGGATTCGGAAGAGGAAGCCCGCGGCATCGGCGAGGAGATCGAGCAGCTCCAGCGCCAGGGCGAGAAGCTCAACGAGATCGCGATCCTGGTCCGCGCGTCCTACCAGATGCGCGAGTTCGAAGATCGTTTCGTCACGCTCGGCCTGCCCTACCGCGTGATCGGCGGCCCGCGCTTCTATGAGCGCGCCGAAATCCGCGACGCGCTGGCCTACCTGCGCGTCATCAACTCGCCGGCGGACGATCTCGCCTTCGAGCGCATCGTCAACACGCCCAAGCGCGGGCTTGGCGATGCCACGGTGCAGATGCTGCACGATCATGCCCGCAAGCGCCGCATTCCGTTGTTCGAGGCGGCGCGCGCCGTGGTCGAGACCGACGAATTGAAGCCGAAGGCGCGTGGCTCCTTGCGCGATCTCGTCACGCAATTCGACCGCTGGCGCGCCCAGCGCGAGGTGACCACGCATACTGATCTCGCGCAGATCGTGCTCGACGAGAGCGGCTATACCGAGATGTGGCAGAAGGACCGCTCCGCGGATGCCGCGGGCCGGCTCGAAAACCTCAAGGAGCTGGTGCGCTCGATGGAAGAGTTTGAGAACCTGCAAGGGTTCCTCGAGCACATCTCGCTGGTGATGGATCGCGACGGCGGCGCTGAGGAAGATGCGGTATCGCTCATGACGCTGCATTCGGCCAAGGGGCTCGAGTTCGACAACGTGTTCCTGCCGGGCTGGGAGGAAGGCCTGTTCCCGAGCCAGCGTACCCTGGACGAACAGGGCCGCGCCGGTCTCGAGGAAGAGCGCCGGCTCGGCCATGTCGGCCTGACCCGCGCCCGGCGTCGCGCAAAGCTTTATTTCGCGACCAACCGCCGGATCCATGGCACCTGGTCGACCACGATTCCCTCGCGCTTCCTCGACGAATTGCCGGCGGCCAATGTCGAGATCACGGAATCCAAGGGCGGCTCGGCCTGGGGCGGCACCGGCGGCTACGGCGCCTCGCGCTTCGATGACATGGAAGCCTTCGGCTCCAGCTATTCGACGCCGGGCTGGCAGCGCGCCCAGGCGAATCGCAATCGTGGCCAGGGCGGCCGCAACGGCGGCGGACGCGGCGGCCTCGAGGAAGAGCCCTCGCCGTTTTCCTCCGCGCCCGATTTCGGCGGCAGTTTTTCATCGCGCCGGCGCGGCCCGATGACGATCGAGGGCGAGCTGGTGGCAAAATCGACCGGCACGACGTCGGAATTCTCGATTGGCGACCGCGTCTTCCACCAGAAATTCGGCTACGGCCGCGTCGCCAAGATCGACGGCAACAAGCTCACCATCGCCTTCGACAAGGCCGGCGAGAAGAAGGTCGTGGACAGTTTTGTGCAGCGGGCATGAGACCGCGCCCTGTTGCGGCGGCGTTACGCCGCCAGCTTTCCTTGCTCCGCGCCCCTTGACCCTGGCGAACTTCCCCGTATCAGATGCGGCCATGGCCCGGGGCTTCATCACACTCGCCGTCCTTGCATTTGGCATGCCGTCGCTTGCGGCAGCCGAGACGATGAGCTTTGGCGATGCGATCGGCATGCTGGCCAAGAGCTGCGGTGCGGAGATCGTGGCCAATTGCCGCGGCGTGAACCCTGATTCGACGCGACTGAAGGAATGCTTGTCGCGTAACCGCGACGTGCTGTCACCGCAGTGCCAGACCGCTTACCTCGCGGCCTTCGACGCGATCCAGAAGCGTGTCGCCGCGCGCGTGACCGCGGCGAACGCCTGCCAGCGCGAGATCGTCAAGGTGTGCGGCGGCTCGACCAAGGAGACCAGCAAGTCGATCCCCTGCCTGATCTCGACGCCCAAGGGCATCAGCAACAACTGCCTGAAGGCGGTGGACGACGCGGGGTATCGCTGATGCGCCCGGCTCGACTCAGCCTGCAATCGATCGGCCTCGCTCTGGCGCTCGCGGCAGGACCTGTGGGCGCACAGACGGCGCCGCCGACACGGGACGACATCGTCGCCAAGCTCAACCATTTTGAGCAGGCACCCGATCTCGACCTCGCGGCGCTGAAGCAGCAGGTGATGGAGCGGGCCAAGACGCGGATCAAGAATGATCCGGGTCCGGTGAATCGCCCGCTGATCGCGCCTGACCTTGCGAGCCTGCCGGCCTTCAATACGCCGATCCAGTTCGACGACGACACGCCGATCATCCAGCCCTCGTCCTACCAGACGGTCGGCCGCACCGCGGATGCGCTGGTTCACGCCTCGCTGCTGCCCTACACCTTCCTGATCGTCGGCCACGTCGAATCCAATTCGAAGACACGGGAAGCCAATGCGATCCTGAGCCAGCGCCGCGCGGATGCGATCCGCGATGTGCTCGTCAACACGTTCAAGATTTCTGCCAAGCGCATCCAGTCGATCGGCCTTGGCGAGGAGCAATTCCTCGACCGTGCGCGTCCGACCTCGGCAGCGAACGGGCAGTTGCAGATCCTGACGCTTGCCAAGCTCCCCGAGGAGCAGGCCAGCCAGCCAGCCGCGCCCAAACCTGCGGCACCGGCCAAGAAGCCGGCAAAAAAACGCTAATTGATCGCATCTGGCAGCGCTCGGAACCCTTTGAGCCCCTGACTGTTTTTTGCGCGTACGCCGCCTCGAATACCTGCTCTGCGCGACAAATGCGCCGGTTTGTGCGGGGGACGAGCAGATGCTATAGGCTTGTCGCTTCCTCCGACCAGCATCCTCAGTGAGACCAAGATGGGTGGCTTTTTTCAACGCCAACTTGCCGTTTATGTCGAGTACCATCGCGATCCGCGGAACACGGCGATGCATGTCATCGGTATCCTTTTGCTGTTCACGGGCGCTGTAATGCCACTGACGCTGGTGAACGTCCCGCTGTTCGGATTCGAGTTCAGTCTTGCGCTGATTCTGGCGTTGCCGGTCCTCATCTATTGGCTGCTGCTGGATGTGGCGCTCGGGACCGGCATTCTGGCCGTGTCGATCGTGCTGTTTTCAATCGCGACGACCATTGCGGCGCAAGTCAGCACCGTCGCGATGTGGGCGATTTTCGCCACGCTGGTCGCGCTCGGCTTCGCCGCGCAGGCGATCGGCCATAAGGTTTTTGAGGGGCGCGAGGCCTCGTTGTTCACCTTTCCGTCTCATCTTTTGCTTGGACCGATGTTTGTAATGGCGAAATTTTTCATTGCGTTGGGTTTTCGTCGTGACCTTGCCGCGATTCTCGCGCCTGTTCCGACCAATTCCCTTTCAACCCGATAAGATTCCAGAGCGGAACAGCAGCAAACCTTCTTCATGGCTCTCGTACTGGTTACCGGTGGCAGCGGTTTCATCGGACATCATCTTGTAGAAGCGCTCCGCGCCAGAGGGCAGCGGGTGCGCGTTCTCGATGTGCGGCCGCCGGCCGCGCCGTGTGCTGACGTCGACTACGTCGCGGGCTCGGTGCTCGACGGCGACGCGGTGGATCGCGCGCTCGCGGGCGTCGATCAGGTCTATCACCTCGCCGGCCTGCCCGGCATGTGGGTCGCCAACAAGCAGGATTTCCACGAGGTCAATTGCCGCGGCACCGAGGTCGTGTTGACGGCGGCGCAACTGCGCGGCGTGTCGCGCTTCCTGCACTGCTCGACGGAATCGATCCTGTTCCCCTATTCGCAGCTCCGCGGCGTCCCGGCCGAGGAGGCGCTGCAGCCGGCCGACGCGATGCCGGGCGCCTATACGCGGTCGAAGTCGCTTGCCGAACATTGCGCGGCAAAGGCCGCGGCGGCGGGCTTCCCGCTCGTCATCGGCACGCCGACCATGCCGATCGGGCCGGTCGATCACAATCTCACGCCGCCCACCGCGATGCTGTGGTACTTCCTGCAAAAGAAGGTGCAGCCGCACATCAACTTCCTCGTCAACCTGGTCGATGTGCGCGATGTCGCCACGGGCCTCGTGCTCGCGATGGAGCGCGGCCGCATCGGGCACCGTTATATTCTCGGCGGCGACTGCGTCCGGCTCGGACAGATCCTGCGCATGATGTCAGTGATCAGCGGCCGCAAGCATTATCCCATCGCAGTGCCCGGCAGGCTCGCCGAGCTTTCGGCGATGATGCTCGAATACATCTCCGACCACGTCACGCACCGGCCGCCCAACGGCACGGGCGAGGGCGTGCGCATCGCGCTTGCCGCCAGCGACCTTTCGATCGACAAGGCGCGTACCGAGCTCGGCTACGCGCCGCGCCCGATCGAGCCGTTGCTGCGCGAAACCATCACCCATCTGCTCGCACGCGGCGGCCTGCAAACGCCGTCCGGCATCGAGCGTCACGCGCTCAGCTCGCGCGCGAGCTGAGCCCAAGCCCAAAAGCAAGAACCTTTCCGTATGTCCTTTGATTTCAGCAAACTTCTCTCTTTCGCCTGGGGTGGCTGGACCACGACCTGGCCGACCAAACTCCTGGCGCTGATCTGGCTCGCCTGGCTTGCGAGCTGGGTTGGAGCCTCGTTCTGGCAGGGCCGCACCAAGAAGCAGGTGATGACGCTGGACTCGCAACGCTATCGCCTGCCGATCCTGATCGGCGGCATCCTGTTCACACCGTGGACTGCGGGAGTGCTGAACGAGAAGCCGCTGTGGGTGTTCGGCGAGACCGGCGTCTACATCGCGGCGCTCGTTGTGCTCGCCGGCATCTCCTTCACCTGGTGGGGACGTCTTCATCTCGGCAAGTTCTGGTCGAACACCATTACCCACAAGGAAGACCACCGCGTCATCGACACAGGCCCGTATGGCATCGTGCGTCATCCGATCTACACCGGCCTGATCGCCGGCATGCTCGCGACCGGCATCGCGGTCGGCACCGTGACGGCGATCCTCGGCGCCATCCTGATCTCGCTCGGCATGTGGCAGAAGGGCCGGATGGAAGAAGTCTTCCTGTCGAAGGAGCTCGGCGAAGATGCCTACGGCGCCTATTGCCGCCGCGTCCCGATGATCATTCCGTTCCTGTCGCCGCGGTAACATCTGCGCGCGGGCCTGCCGCCCGACATCCGGTTCCGACGGAACGAATTGTCGCATCCGGACATTCCCCCTTCATTCGGCAAATGGAGAATGGGAATGAGGAAATATCTCTTTGCAGCAGCCATGATCGGCGCAATGGCGGTTCCCGCGCTCGCGGACGAGGTGGGCGTCGGCGTTCGCGCCGGCCCGGTCGGCGGTGGCGTGACGGTTGGTGAATCCCACGAATATCGAGATCGCGATCGCGATCGCACCACCATCATCAAGCAGCGCGAGCCGCGTGAGGACAGGACGACCGTCATCAAGAAGCAGAATGAGGACGGCAGTCGCGAGAAGACCGTCATCCATCACGACAACGACTGACAAAAAGGGCCCGCGAACCGGGCCCTTCTTCTTGCAGCCTTTTCGCGAGCGTCAGCGTAGCGACTTCAACGCACCGACTTGGGCGGCGTGGCGGCGGCCTGCGACGGCATGGCCGGCAACAGATGACGCGGGATGATGACATCCTGAGCGGCAGCAAGGGGCGCGCTTTCGGACAACCCATTGGCCTGCGCGAGCGACCAGACCGGCACGTGATATTGCGTGGCGATGCGATCGAGCGTGTCGCCGGCACGCATCGGTAGCTTCACGCCCGAGTCCCACAATTCCACCAGCGTGTCGCCAGGAACGAGATAGCGCAGCGGCACGGGGTCGCCCTGCGCCTGCGCCGGCACGCGCGGCAATTGCGCGACCATGTCGACGATCTGGCGATGGATGTCTTCAGACTTCTCGATGTTGATGTGGGTGACGCGCTTGTTCTGCTTCAAATCGAAGCTCGCATAATGGCCGCGATAGCCGGGCTCGGCGACCACGTCGCCGCCGCCGAGCACGCTGTCGGACAGATAGATGTTGATGAAGCGCTCGACGTTGAGCGGCACGTTTCCAGTCGCGTGCGCGGGATCGATGGTGATCACGAGGCTGACCGGAATCTTCTCCTCGGCAAGCATCTCGGCGAAGATGATCGAGCACAGCCCGCCCATGGAATGCCCCATCAGCACGATCGGCGCAGGCTGTTCGCGGTAGGCGGAGATCGCGCGCTGGGCGACCAGCCGGCAGATCGTGAATTCGTAGACGTCGGCCTTGAAGCCGGCTTCCGTCAACCGCTCGGCGAGGCGGTCCATGCCGGTCGAGAAGATCGGCCCCAGCGCACCGCGGAAGAGATAGACGCGCGGCGACGGCCCAGGCTCGGCCTCAGCGGGCAGCGGCGGCGGTTGCGGCAGTGACGGCGCCACGATCGCGACAGCCTTCTTCGGCTTTGCCGGCGAAGCGACCGCCACGGCGGTCGACAAGCCGAGGAGCACGCCGGCCGCCAGCAGGACCAATCGCCTCAAAACAACCATGCGTCCTGCAACCCCACCGCGGGAAGGCGGGCGCCTTCCCTGTTCCGGCCTTACTGACCACCGATTTGGCAGAATTTGGGGCACATAGCCTGCTCAATTGCACGCCAACGCCAATGCGCCCGCCTACCGCTCGCTTATCGAGAACCGGCGATGCGTCTGAACCAGTCGTCCAGAAGCGCCTTCTCGTAGCCGTAGCGGCCACCCAGGCGGCCGGAGGGGTTCATGAGATAGTTCATGTCGCTCAGATCGTCCTCGCCGCTCGTCGTGCGCCGGCCTCCGCCACTCAGCGTGTAGCGCAGCTTGATGCGCGGCGGCGTGACGTCGCGCATCACTCGCACGTCCGAGCCACGCCCCCTTGGCTCGTCCTGGCCGGCAAGATCGACATCCAGAACATCGATGCTCAGATTCTGCCCCGGAGCGAGAAGCCGCCTGCCCTGGCTTTCGAGATAGGCGCGAAACTCGGCCAGCGTGGCCTCGCGCGATCCGCCACCGTAAGCATCCGCGTCGGTGTACCGCTCAGGATTGATGAGGCGGACCTTGACGGCGGCAATGCCGGACGACGGACAGACCAACGCAGCCATCAGCACGGCGGCGGCAACCAACCCCCTGATCATGTGAGCCTTGCTTTTCCGAATGCGTTCAGTCGAGCTTCCCACGAACTCGGGAACGCCAGAATTGACATCGATAGTCCGTTTCGGCACTTAGAATCGTTCAATCGGGCCGGCACGTGCTCTCGCCTGATCATCTGGCGGCGTGATCGGCCCTGACGTTCATATCCGAGATCGCTCATATCCGAGATCGCTCATGACGACGCCAGCCTACATCGAACCGCTCAGCGGCACGCTCTATCCGCTGGACCAGCCGCGCTGGTGCTCCGACGACCGCAAGCCGCTGATGGTGACGCCGCTGCGCGGCATCTCGCGCGACGAGGTCGATCGCAGCGTGCGCTCGCTGTGGCGGTATCGCGCGGCGCTGCCGGTCGATATCGCGAGCCCGATCTCCATGGGCGAAGGCTGCACGCCCCTCGTGCAGAAGGAGTGGGGCGCGTTGAGGCCCTACTTCAAGCTCGAATGGTTCAATCCGACGGCCAGCTTCAAGGATCGCGGCACCACGGTGATGCTGTCTTTCATCCGCCAGCTCGGCATCAACGCAGTGCTCGAGGACAGCTCGGGCAATGGCGGCGCATCGGTCGCCGCCTATGGCGCCGCCAGCGGAATGAAGATCAAGATCCTGGCACCCGCGTCCACCTCGCCGATGAAGATCGCGCAGGTGCGCGCTTATGGAGCGGACATCCAGCTCGTGGAAGGGCCGCGCGAGGAGTCGGAGGCGGAAGCGATCCGCCAATCCAGCCACATCTTCTATTCGAGCCACAACTGGCAGCCCTTCTTCCTCGAAGGCACGAAATCGCTCGCTTACGAGATGTGGGAGGATTTCGGCTATTCGGCCCCCGACAACGTCGTCGTTCCCGTCGGTGCCGGCAGCAGCCTGCTCGGCTGCTATCTCGGCTTCAAGGAACTGCTCGCGGCGGGGCAGATCGCGCGGATGCCAAAGCTGTTCGCCTCGCAGCCCCTGAACTGCTCGCCGCTCGATGCGAGCTTCACGGCAGGCGTCGATACGCAGGTCTCGCGCGAGGTCCACAAGACCATCGCCGAGGGCACCGCGATCAAGAGCCCGCTACGCCTGCGGCAGATGGTGGCGGCATTGAGGGAAACCGGCGGGGGCACGGTGGCCGTCCCCGAAGAAGGCATCGTCGCGGGGCTGAAGAAGCTCGCGGTCACAGGCCTGTTTCCCGAGCCGACATCGGCAAGCGCCGCCGCCGCGCTCGACGAGCTTGCCCGGCGTGGCGCCATTCGCCCCATTGAGCGCACCGTCGTCGTCATCACGGGAACGGGAATCAAGGCGGCGTCGCTGATCACCGAGATCCTCGGCTAGCGCCGACGCGGCGGGGCGAGACGCCCCGCGGGACTCGCCTAGTTCCGAGCCGGCGCGGCAGCCGCGGCCGAACGCGCGACCGGCTTCGGCGCACGCGGCTCGGCCTGCGGGGCCGCGGGTGCACGCGAGCGCATCACCGCGGCATCGATCTCGGCGATCACGCGGCGCTGGATCAACTCGTTCTTGTCGATCGTGATGTGACCGGCGCCGGAGCCACGCACGTCGACATTGTCGAGCTTGCCGCGGAAGCCATCCGCCGCGCGCACCGGCTCGCCGGGGCCGTCGCCGATATAGAGATTGATGTAGCGCTCGGCGCCGGTCGAGAGCTTGGTCTTGAACACGGAGTCGAGGCCGATCGCGAGCTTCACGGGCACGCCGAGACGATTGAGCTTGGCGATCATGTCGGGCAGCGCGGTCGCACCCGAGGAATGCCCGACCAGAATGATGGTCTTCAGCCGCCCAGCCTTGTAGGCGGCGGCGGCCTCATCCGCGAGCGAGGACCACGAGACGAAGTTCGCAACCGTCACCGGGATGCCCTGTGCCTCGAGCCGCGAGCCGATGGTGTCGAGCCCGAGCGAGAAGATGTTGAGCACGCCGCGCAACAGATAGACATGCGTCGTCGCCGCCGGGTTCGGCGCCGTCGGAGCAGCCGTGGCGGGCCGCGGGCTGATGGCGAGTGCCGTCACCAGGCACAGGCAGAGCGCCCATGTCTTGAGTGCTGACAAGTGGCTTGCGCCGGCTGCGTAACGGCCGTTCGGTCTCATCGATCTTTTCCCTGGGAACACGCTTTCGCAATTGGCCGGAATCGTAGCCATGGCCTGCTCGCAGACGCAACAAAGAGCCGCGTGAGCAACAATCTTATCCGCGGCCCGTGACTGTTGCGCAACAGTTGCCCGGAACCCGTCACTGAAGAGGCTGTTTTGAGACCATTTTTCTCCAGGGAATTGCAGCCGGGGAAAGGCGTTCCTATTTCAGGGCTCCGCTGACCTGCCCTCCAGGGGCGGGTTCCAGCGTCCCCTCCCCAGTCCTTTCGGCCATCATGTCCTCCATCATCTCCGTCGCCAACCTGTCGAAGACCTATGGGTCCGGCTTCAAGGCGCTGAAAAACGTCAACCTCGACATCAAGCGGGGCGAGATCTTTGCGCTGCTTGGCCCCAACGGCGCCGGCAAGACCACGCTGATTTCGATCATCTGCGGCATCGCCAATCCGACCGAAGGCAAGGTCATGGTCGGCGGCGAGGACATCGTCAGCTCCTGGCGCAAGGCGCGCTCGCTGATCGGCCTGGTGCCGCAGGAGCTGCACACCGACGCATTCGAGAGCGTGTGGGCAACGGTGAGCTTTTCCCGGGGCCTGTTCGGCAAGCCGAAGAACCCCGCCCACATCGAGAAGGTGCTGAAGGACCTCTCGCTCTGGGACAAGAAGGACAACAAGATCATCACGCTCTCCGGCGGCATGAAGCGTCGCGTGATGATCGCCAAGGCGCTGTCGCACGAGCCGCAGATCCTGTTCCTGGACGAGCCCACCGCCGGCGTCGACGTCGAGCTGCGCAAGGGCATGTGGGAGGTGGTGCGCACCCTTCAGCAATCCGGCGTCACCATCATTCTCACCACCCACTACATCGAGGAAGCCGAGGAGATGGCCGACCGCATCGGCGTCATCAACAAGGGCGAGATCGTGCTGGTCGAGGACAAGGCGACCTTGATGCAGAAGCTCGGCAAGAAGCGGCTGACGCTGCATCTTGCGCAGAAAATCGATGCGCTGCCGGTGAGTCTGGCGCCCTACGCCCTTGAGCTTCGCGAAGGCGGCGCGACGCTGGTCTACGACTACGACACCAAGGGCGAGCGCACCGGCATCACCAGCCTGCTCGGCGACCTCCGCAGCGCCGGCATCCGGTTCGCTGACCTCGACACGACGCAATCGTCGCTCGAGGATATCTTCGTCGACCTCGTGAGGACGTCATGAATCTGCACGCCGTTCGTGCCATCTACCTGTTCGAAATGGCGCGCACCTGGCGCACGCTGGTGCAAAGCATCGTCTCGCCGGTGGTCTCGACCTCGCTGTATTTCGTGGTGTTCGGTGCCGCGATCGGATCGCGCATCGACCATGTCGAGGGCGTGAGCTACGGCACGTTCATCGTGCCGGGCCTCGTGATGCTGTCGGTCTTGACCCAGAGCATCGCCAACGCCTCCTTCGGCATCTACTTCCCGAAATTCGTCGGCACGATCTACGAAATCCTCTCCGCGCCGATCTCCTATTTCGAGATCGTGCTCGGCTATGTCGGAGCGGCCGCGACCAAGTCGATCATTCTCGGCCTGATCATTCTCGCCACCGCCGGGCTTTTCGTGCCGCTGCATATCCACCATCCGATCTGGATGCTGACCTTCCTTGTGCTGACCGCGGTGACCTTCAGCCTGTTCGGCTTCATCATCGGCATCTGGGCCGACGGCTTCGAGAAGCTCCAGATGATCCCGATGCTGGTGGTGACGCCGCTGACCTTCCTCGGCGGCAGCTTCTACTCCGTGAACATGCTGCCGTCGGGCTGGCGCACGGTCGCGCTGCTCAACCCGGTGGTCTATCTGATCTCCGGCTTCCGCTGGAGTTTCTTCGAGATCGCCGATGTCAGCGTGGCCTTGAGCATTGGCATGACCACGGCCTTCTTGGTGGCCTGCCTGGTCATGATCGGCTGGATCTTCCGCACCGGCTATCGGCTGAAGAATTGACGTCTGCCGTCATTCCGGGGCGTGCGAAGCATGAACCCGGAATCTCGGGCCACAACCTCTAGATTCCGGGCTCGCGCGCTCTGCGCGCGCCCCGGAATGACGATCTGAGCCGTCACCTGTAGCAATGGAAGTGGTGGTAGCCGTCATAATAACCGCGGCAGCGATGGCGCCAGCCGTGATGGGGAATGCCGAACACGCCCTCGACCGCGCCCACGGCGCCGCCGACACCAGCCCCGACAGCGCCTCCGACCACGCCGCCGACAGGCCCGGCGACGCGGTTGCCTTCATAGGCACCTTCCTGGGCGCCGCGCACGATGCCCTGGGTATGTCCCGGCTCCGGCAGGAGCGCAAGCAGCAGGCATGCGGCAAACAGGGGGCGTAAAGGCAAACCAGCCGGCAACGCGGCCGCGGTTGAGCGAGCTTTGTTCATCTCAATATCCCAGTGGATGGACCGGCGACTTGACCGGTGACGGCAGGCGGTTTGAAACGCCGCTGCGGCCAAATGGTTGCGCATCCGTGACGGCGAATTGGCGATGCGCCGCGCTCGCGAAAATGTCACGCCGCACGCGCGGATTCGTGATGAAGCAGCCTTGCTTACGCCCGGCGCCAAGTTAACGATGGGCAAGTCGGGCCACTGGAACCGAAACCTGATTGCGGGCATAGTACACGCCGGGGGACGGAGAGCCGCGGCGCTTGCGCGAACGGGCCGGAGGCCAGGAGTAAAATGCGTACCTTATTTGTTGCAATCGTCTCATTGATGCTTTTCAGCGCGGGCACCGCGCAGGCCAAGGTCGACATCACCATCGACAAGGACAATCAGCGGATGACCGTCGCGGTCGACGGCGTCGCGCGTTATCACTGGCCGGTCTCGACCGGCATCCCTTCCCGCGAGACGCCGAGCGGCAGCTTCCGCGCCTTCCGCATGGAAGAGGATCACTACTCCAAGGAATTCGACGACGCGCCGATGCCGCACTCGATCTTCTTCACCAAGATCGGGCATGCGATCCACGGCACCGACTCGGTCGGCCGGCTCGGCACGCCAGCGTCCCATGGCTGTGTGCGGTTGTCGCGCGAGAATGCCTCGACGCTCTATGCGCTGGTGCAGGAGCAGGGCGTGCTCAACACCACAGTGACTCTGACCGGCTCGGCCCAGGTCGCCTTGATGCGCAATCCGCGCAGCCGCGGCACCAGCGCGGTGGCGCGCGCCGCGCAGCCGTACGGTGACCAATACACTGCAGCCGGCGAACCCGTCGACCTGACGCCGCAGGCGCAGCCGGGACGCCGCGTGGTGCCACAGGACGACGGCTATATCTACCCGGCCGACGGCAGCGACACCGGCGCCCGCTATCCAGCACCGCGCAGCTCGCGCCAGGTCTATGATGCGCAGGTCTATCAGCCGCAGCGGCAGTACCAGACTTACGATCCGAGCTACGGCCAGCAGGGCTATTATCAGCAGCAGCCCCGCCAGTACTATCAGCCGCGCACCTACTACAACTATCAGAACTGACGGCTGAAGCGACCGGCTATCTGGACGCGCTAACCACCTTCGCCGACCAGCACGAACGGCGCCCAGACGGCGGGATCGGCATTGCGCGGCGAGGCGCGGTCGGCGATCAGCGCCCGCATGGAGCGGCGCAGTGCCTCGGCGCGGCCGATGCCGGGATGTGAGGCGAGTTCGGAGAACGCGCCGGTGGTCAGCCGCACGGCCGCCTCGGAATCGACCGGCCAGTGCGACACCAGCAGCGCGCGGGCACCGGCGTAGAAGAATGCGCGCGCAAGGCCCGACAGGCCCTCGGCACCGGGCCTGTCGCCGGCCGCCGTGTTGCACGCCGACAGCACCGCCCAGTCGGCATCGAGCTTGAGCCTTGCGATCCGGCTGGCGGTGAGCAGGCCGTCGTCCTCGCGCGTCGGCTTGTCCGGCAAGGTCAGCACCAGGGCGGGCTCGGCGAGACCGTTGACCTCGCCGGCCACGAGACCATGCGTCGCGAAATCGACGACGCGATACTGATCGAGCGGCAGCGTGCTGACATTGGTGACGGTCGCGGCCGGACCGAGCTTGACGTCGTCCTGCGGCGAGGCGCCGAGCGCGCGCGCCACCGCCTGCAATTCGCCCGCGGTTTCCGGGAGCGCCGGCAAGCCCGTGCGCAGCCGCTCCAGATCGACGCTCGTGCCATCATAGTAGCTCTGGTAAGGCTGCACATTGCGCCCGGCGCTCGCGCGCTTGTCGCCGCTCGCGCGCTGGAACACAGGATCGCCGAACCCGACGAACGGTCTCGACGCACGCGAATCCTTCGCAAAGCTGCGTAGCGCGCGCAGGCTCGCCACCGAGGGCAGCACGGTGATCACGCGCTCATTGAGCAGCCAGGCCGCCTGCCGGTAGCGATCATCCTTGCCGAGCGCTGGATCGGGTTTCTTCGTCACCAGCACGTGGAACGGCAGGCTGGTCAGCGCGCCCGCGGGAACCACCAGCAGTTTCGGCTTGCCGGAGATGTCCGCCATGACCGGACCAAGCAGCGCGGCGTAGAGCTCAAAGGCGGCATCGAGATCGAACGATGTCTGCGTCGCCTCGGAATTGGCAAGTCCGAGCCGCAGATGCGCGACGCGGTCGCTGATCGCCTTGCTGCCGAGCGCGATCTGGCGCAGCGCGCTCGTCTCACGTGTCACGGCGAACACGTAGGTCTTGTCGTCCAGGACGAGAAAGGCGACCTGCGCCTCATCGGGCTTCAGTAGAGCCTGCGCCTGCGCGATCGGCAGCGGCTCGGGATCCGACAGTTCGGCGTAGGCGGGAAAGCCCTTGTCGAGCAGGGTCGAGGCCTCGTCGTAGGATTTTTGCGTTCGCGCGATCTCAGCGCGAAGGCTGCTGATCAGCACGTCGTTGCGCTTACCGTCGGGCTGGCCGAGCTCGGTCGTGACGCGCTTGTCGAGCGTGTCGAGCATGACTTTCAGGTCCTGCTGCCGCCGCACCAGCACCGCGATTGCGTCACTGCCGGCGCCGAACCGCACCGCCATCTGCGACAGCGCCGCGCCCGCCTTGGTATCATGGGCCCGCTGCGCGGCGCCAAACGCCTCGTCCCTTGCCGTATCGTCAGGCCTGCCGTCCGAAACGCGCCAGATCGCTTCGATCAACGCCGGGTCAATCTCGGTGAAACGGGTGAACTGCGTATTGCGCAGCGCGTTCAACGCCGCCGATGCCCGCCGCAGCATCGCGAGCGCATCGGTCCATTTGCCTTCGCGCGCGTCGACGTCGGCGAGATTGACCATCGTGGCAATGGTGTCCTGATGGTTCGCGCCGAGCCTCTCCTGTGCGATGGCGAGCGCACGGCGAAGTTTTTCCCGTGCATCGGCGAGCTGACCGGTCCTGAGATCGAGCACCGCGATGCTGCGAAGATCGCCGATGAGCTGCGGATGGGCATTGCCCAGCAGGCGCTCGTCGATCTCGAGCGCGCGGCCGAGATATTGCCTGGCCTCGTCGGCTCGTCCAGCCTCCACCAAGGCCTGACCGAGCGAGTTCGCCGCGACGGCGGTCTGGGCGGCGCCCTGGCCGAACTTCCGCTCCATCAGCAGCAGCGAGCGCTGGTAGAGCGGGATCGCCTGTTCGGCTCGGCCGAGGCTGCGATAGCTGTTGGCGAGGTTGGTGAGGATGCGCCCGACATCGGCGCTGTCGGCGCCGAACGCCTTCTCGTCGATCGCAAGCGCGCGCTCCTGCAGGCCCACGGCCGCCTCGACCTTTCGCTGGTCGACATAGTTGTTGGCGAGGTTGACGAGCGCAATCGCCGTGATCGGGTGGTTGGGGCCGTATTGCTTTTCATAGGCCTGAAGCATCTGCTGATAGAGTTTTTCCGCTTCGGCAAAGCGCGACTGCCGCTCCAGAACGATTGCCAGATTGCCAGTCGCCCCCGTAACGAGCGGATGATCCTCGCTACGCCGCGCGCGGCCGACCGCGAGTGCGCGCCGGAAGATCGCCTCGGCATCGGCAAAGCGGCCGACGGCCTGATAGAGGTTGCCGAGATCGTTCAGCGTCTTCTCGTGGTTGGGAGCAGCTTCAGCATCGCGGCCATAGGCCTTGTCGAGTGTGTCGAGCGCCTGCTTCAGGAGACGCTCGCCGTCGTCGAAGCGTCCGAGCAGGCCGTACACGTCGCCGAGATCGTCCATCGCTGTGGCAATTTCGTGCGGCGGTGCATTCGGGGTGTTTTGCCAGCTCGCCAGCGCGGTTTCGAAATAGCGCGCGGCCTCACCAAAATTCTCCTTGTCGCGCGCAAGCCCGCCGAGAGCGGCAAGGGTGCTTGCAAGCCTGACGTCATTGGCGCCGAAGGAAGATGTGCCGAGCGCCAGCGCACGCTCGGCGATCGCCGTCGCCTCGGTGCGTCGGTCGAGCATGCCGAGGGAGGTGACCAGGATGTTCGAGGTACGCAGCGTCGAGGCAACGTCGGTGTTGCGCAGCTTGATCGCGAGCGCCGCGTTGAGCTTGTCGACGGCCTCGCCGTAGCGTCCGAGATTGTGCAGGCACAGGCCTTCATTGTGCAGCACCCCGGCATAGTTCATGTTGTCGGTGCCCTGCCGCCGGCGAACCAGCACCTCGAGCTTCTCGGCGGCCGCCAGGGCCTCGGCCATGCGGCCCGCCTGGATGCTTGCCGCCATCTGCGCCTGGAGCGAATCAAAATCATTGCCGCGCTGGGCGAAAGCGGGCTCGCCGAATAACGAGACCGCCAGCATGAGGGCGGCGAAGACGCGAGCGCGGCGCATATGGAGGCCCCCGTCACACGCTTCAAATGACAATGGCCTCAAGAGTAAAGGCCGCAGCCGCCGCTGTCGACAGCATGCGAGGACGCCGGGCCGCGGCCTGAAAGCCACGGTCTCCGATCTTCAGCACTCGGGCGAAGCCAACGGGCGCAAATGCCTGTAGACTGGCCAAAGCCGTCGAAAACCGGTTCAAACCTCCTGCTTCCCTCTTGCCCTGCGTGCTCCGATGCCATCCCCTGCCCTGACGATCCTAACGGCCTTTTGTGTTCTCATCGCTGGACGGGCCATGGCCTTCGATTCAACCTTCGATCTCGAAGCGCATCGCGGCGGGCGCGCGCTGCTGCCGGAAAACACCCTGCCCGCCTTCGCCAACGCGCTGTCGATGGGCGTCGACACGCTGGAGCTCGACGTCGGCGTCACCGCGGACGGCGAGGTCGTCGTGTCGCATGAGCGCGGCCTCAATCCGGATCTCGCGCGCGACGCCGCAGGCGCCTATGTCGGTGCTCCGGGGACGCCGTTCGTAAAACTGCGGCTCGACGAGGTCAGGACGTATGACGTCGGTCAGATCCGCCCTGACAGTGCCTACGCCAAGCAGTTTCCCGAGCAGCGCGCGGTGCAGGGGACGCGGATTCCGACGCTGAAGGAGGTGTTCGCGCTAGTCGAAAAATCCGGCAATACGCGCGTGCGCTTCAACATCGAGACCAAGATCGATCCGAACCATCCGGACGAGTCGCCGGATCCGCGAGCCTTTGTCACGCATCTTCTCGGCCTCATCGACGCCGCGGGGTTTTCGGGCCGCGTCATGATTCAGTCCTTCGACTGGCGGACGCTGCTTCTGGTCCAGCAGCAGGCACCGAAAATTCCGACCGTCTATCTGACGCTGCAGCGCGGCTCGGCGCCGACCAACGCCCTCGACAGAGCCACCGAGTGGACGGCGGGCTTCAATCCGGCCGATCATGGCGGCTCTCTGCCACGCACGATCAAGGCGGCCGGCGGCGCGGTCTGGTCACCCTATTTCGGCGACGTGACCGCGGCTCTGGTCACGGAAGCTCACGAGCTCGGCCTGCGCGTCGTCGTCTGGACCGTCAACAAGGCGGACGACATGGCGCGGATGATCGAGATCGGCGTCGACGGCATCATCTCCGATCGCCCCGACCTGTTGCGGCAGGTCGCCGGCGAAAAAGGCATCGCGCAGCCCGCAGGCACGCCGGTCAGTCCGTAGGTCTCCCCTCGCGCGGGCGCCGGGCTACGAACTTTCAGCTACTCCCCGTCCCGCAGACGCCGGTACAGCGCGCCGATGATGTTGGAGTAGTCGTCGGTCCAGACCCGCACCTTGTCGTCGGCCTCGGTCTCCTCCCATTGCTTGGAGGAGGCGAGCTTTCCGACATCGGCTTCCTCGCGCGCGGAGACGACGACGTCGGTCGCGAAGATGTAGTCCGCATCACGCCCGGAATCCTCGTTGTAGACCCAGCTCTTGAGATCGTTGGCATCGGCAATGCCGACCACGACCGGCTCGAGGTCGAGATGGCGGTTGGAGATGTGCATCACGACTGCGCCGTGCGGGGCGAGCTTGTCCTTGTAGATCTTCATCGCTTCTTCGGTCGCAAGATGGATCGGGATCGCGTCCGAGGAGTAGGCATCGACGATGATGAGGTCATAGATGCCGTCAGGCTCCTTGGCGAAGGTCAGACGCGCATCGCCGATCACCGGCTTCAGGCCCGGCGCACAGCTCGAGATGTAGCGGAAATATTTGGGATCGCTCGCGGTATCGACCATGGTCTGGTCGATCTCGAAGAACTTCCAGCTTTCGCCGGGTTCGGCGGCGCAGGCGAGCGTGCCGGAGCCGACGCCGATCGCGGCCACCTTTAGCGGTGCGCCCTTGCGCTCGCGCATGGCAGCGATGGCCTGACCGATGCCGCCATCCCTGTGATAGTAGGTGATCGGCTCGGGCCGCCCCTCGACCGGCGTGCCGTCATTGTTGCGGAAACGCTCGGCGCCGTGGATCGTGGTGCCGTGCATCAGCACGTGGAAATAACCGCCGGGCGTCACCACGATCTTGTGCACGCCGAAGAAGCTGCGCACCGTCTCGACGCGGCCTTCATCCGCCGGGTAGACGCGGGTCAGCGCCAGTGCGAGCACGATCGTTGCAAAGATCTTCCAGCGGTTGGCATTGAGCGCGAGCGCCAGAAGCGCTGCGAGCAGGCCGACGGCGCCGGCGATCCAGACGCGGTGATCCTCGAACCAGGTCGTGACCTGCTCTGGGATTTGGCCGGTTGAATAGGACGGCGCCACCAGTGCGATGGCGAGCGCGGCGAGCACGAGCCAGTACCACTTCATGATGGAAGCAAGCCGCTCGCCTGCCGATGGCCGGCATAGCGCGGCGAGCGCGATCAGGATCGGATATTCCGCGATCCAGGAGAAAGTGAAAGGCGCGACGAGGCCGGCGAACAGGCCGCCGACCATGCCGCCGAATGACAGCGCGACATAGAAGCCGGTGAGATATTTTGCGGCCGGTCGCGTGCGCGCCAATTCGCCATGGCAGGCCATAGCGATGACGAAGAAGCAGAGCTGGTGGCCGCCCAGCGTCAGCAGCAGATTCTGCTCGCCGCCGAAAGCCAGCAGGATCACGGTGCCGGCAATCGCGAGCGGCTGGAGCCTCAGCATCCATCTGTGCGGCAACAGCGGCCGCGACTGGAACACCAGCACCCAGGTCAAGAGGTAGAGCGACAAAGGCACCACCCAGAGAAGCGGTGCGGCGGCGACGTCAGTCGAGATATGCGCGGTTACCGCGATCAGGAGGCCGGAAGGCACCGCAGCAAGGAAGATCCACCGTGTGCGAACGAGCCAGCTCGGGGCCGGCGAGCTCGTGTCCTCGGTTCGCGCCTCAGCCACCGCCGGCGCCGGCGAGCGCAACAGCAGCACGCCACAGGCCGCGATCAACAGGATCAATAACCCATAGCCGACGGTCCAGAGCCAATTCTGTGTGCGCAGCGTGAACACCGGCTCCAGCAGCACCGGATAGGACAACAGCGCGAGGAAGCTGCCGATATTGGAGGCGGAGTAAAGGAAATAGGGATCGGGACCATCGGGGTGGCCAGTGCGGACGAACCACGCCTGCAACAGCGGATTGTTGGCGGCGAGCGCGAAGAACGGCAGGCCGATCGACACTGCAAACAGGCCGAGCAGCCAGAACGCATAGCCCGAGGTCGGAGGCTCGCCGAACGAATGCGCAATCCCGAGCGGCAGCGTCAGCAAGGCCACTACCAGCAGCACGAGATGGATGACGACGGGAATCACGCGGTTCCTGATCTGCATCAGGAAATGCGCATAGGCATAGCCGGCGAGCAGTAGCGACTGGAAGAACACCATCGCCACCGACCACACCGCCGGCGAGCCGCCGAGCCGCGGCAGCACCATTTTCGTGAACAGCGGCTGCACCGAGAACAGCAGCAGCGCGCTGACGAAGATCGCGGCGGTGTAGACCGTCAGCACCAGCCGGTTGCGCGAGGCGGACGGCTGCTCGGTGACGGTGGGAGGCACGATCGAATCCATGAAAGCTCCGGCAAAACCCCGGCGGGCGCCGGGCGCGCGCAATGGAGCACAAGGCGCATGAACGGGCAATAAAGGGTGGGACTGTCGCGACAGCGAATGCCTGATATACAGGCGTCATTTCCGGGACCGCCTCTGCGGCGGCAGTCGAGAATGTTGAAGCTTTCATGACCGAAACCGACGTCGTCATCATCGGCGCGGGCCATAACGGCCTCACCTGCGCGGCCTATCTCGCGATGGCGGGGCTGCGGGTGACGGTGGTCGAGCGGCGCAAGGTTGTCGGGGGCGCCGCGGTGACCGAGGAGTTCCACCCCGATTTCAGGAATTCGGTCGCCGCCTATACGGTGAGCCTGCTCAATCCGCAGGTCATCAGCGATCTCAAGCTCGCCGAGCACGGCTTGCGTATCGTTGAGCGGCGTGCGCAGAATTTTCTACCCGCAGCCGATGGCAGCTATCTCGTCACCGGTGAAGGGCGAACGAAAGACTCCGTGGCCCGGCTCAGCGCGCATGATGCCGAGGCGCTCGACGGCTTTTCGCGCGAGCTCGAGGCCATCGCCGACGTGCTGCGCCAGTTCGTGCTGCGCGCGCCTCCGAACCTCGTGGAGGGCTTTGGCACGGGTAGCATCCGCGAGAGCATCAACGCTCTGCAAAGCGCCAACATCCTGCGCCGCTTGAGCCTGGAGCAGAGCCGCAGCCTGCTCGACCTGTTCACGCGGTCGGCCGGCGAGATGCTGGACGATCGTTTCGAGCACGATCTCGTCAAGGCGCTGTTCGGATTCGACGCCATCGTCGGCAACTACGCCAGCCCATATGCGGCTGGCTCGGCCTACGTGATGCTGCATCACGCCTTCGGCGAGGTGAACGGCAAGAAGGGCGTCTGGGGCCACGCCATCGGTGGCATGGGCGCAATCACGCAGGCGATGGCGCGCGCCGCGCGCGACCAGGGCGTTGCGATTCAAACCGACGCCGGCGTGCGCGAGGTGATCGTCGAGCGTGATCGTGCTGTGGGCGTCGTGCTGGAGAGCGGCCAGAGCATCCGCGCGAAATACGTTGCCTCCAACGTCAACCCAAAGCTACTCTATACGCGCCTCGTCGCAGCGGACGCCGTCCCTGCCGACTTCCTCGCCCGCATCCGGCACTGGAAGAACAGCTCTGGCACCTTCCGCATGAACGTCGCGCTGGATCGCCTGCCGTCCTTTACGGCGCTCCCTGGCGACGGCGATCATCTGACCTCCGGGATCATCATCGCGCCGAGTCTCGCCTATATGGACCGCGCCTATCTGGATGCGCGCGAGCAGGGCTGGAGCAGCTCACCTGTCGTCGAGATGCTGATCCCCTCGACGCTCGATGACACGCTCGCACCGGCAGGCAAGCACGTCGCCAGCCTATTCTGCCAGCACGTCGCGCCGGAGCTGCCTGAGGGCCAATCGTGGGACGACCATCGCGAGGAGGTCGCCGACCTCATGATCGCGACGGTGGACAAATACGCACCGGGCTTTGCCGCGAGCGTGCTTGGCCGCCAGATCCTCTCCCCGCTCGATCTCGAGCGGCAATTCGGCCTGCTCGGCGGCGACATCTTCCACGGCGCACTGACACTCAACCAGCTCTTCTCGGCCCGCCCGATGCTGGGACACGCCGACTACCGCGGGCCGCTGAGGGGCCTCTACCATTGCGGCTCCGGCGCGCACCCCGGCGGCGGCGTCACGGGCGCGCCCGGCCACAATGCGGCGCGGACGATCTTGAGGGATCACCGCTCTCTGTTCGCAGGCCGTGGATAAGCGTGTGGATAGCCCGTGCACAGGCGTGTCCAACGCGTAGGGAAAGCTAGCGTGATAATCGGGAGAAACCCTGGGGACCGACTGGGGACATCCTCGCACGACGGCCGGGATATCCCTGTGGACAAGCCGGTGGACAAACCTTGGGCTAACGAAGGGAAACCCTGTGCAGCGGGTAGCGTCTCACTTTGAATCTGGAGGCCTGTGGCCAGAGACCAGTTGGATATGAAGGTCTTGGGCCACTATTTGACGCGCCCATTCGGCCTGGTCTTCCATTATCAATTTTGCGACCAGCAATTCGTCGACGATTGACGCGCCGACTTCTTCGCTCCAACGAAGGTCTGCGGCGTTTCGCTTCTCATCTATCACACGTCACTCCCTTTCGAAGCTTAGAGACACCACCGGACACCGTCAGAAACGACTGCGCCCGCAGGGGGCGTTCCCCCGCGGGCGTCGATCGCTGTCTTCAATGAAATAGCCCCCGCTCGGAAAAGGGAGGCGGAAATTACTTCAAGGAGCTGCTAACTGAACCGAACTTGTCATTCAGGCTGGTACCCAGGTTGTTGACCACGGTAATGATCGCCAGGGCGATGCCGGCTGCGATCAGACCGTATTCGATCGCGGTGGCGCCAGACTCATCAGACCAGAACTTTTGAACCATGCGCTTCAAGATTTGCCTCCAATTTCCAGTTTCGTTGGCTGCACCCAACATCCGGTAATCTACGGAGCGGAACCTAAAGTTGAATAAACACGGGAACCACAAGTTTTGAGAATGATGCGAGGCGATAACTCATTAAATTGGATCGAATTGAGCGAGTAAATTTGAATCAAATGCCCCCATTCCCCACCCACCGCGCGAGCTTTGCGATAGGCGACGAGGCCGCCGCCAAGCGTGTCGTCGACATCCTGACCGAGGTCTTTTTCGATGGTGACGCGGCGGTCGCCGCATTCGAGCAACCCGACGGGCGCTGGGATGTCACCCTGCACTTCGCGGATGCGCCGGATCAGGATTTCCTGAGGGGAATCATCGCTGAAGCGGCAGGTAGCCAGACCGCGGACACGCTGGTGTTCGACAGCGTCGAGGCCAAGGATTGGGTCAAGGCGAGCCTTGCGGATCTGGTGCCCGTTCCGGCCGGGCGCTTCGTCGTCCATGGCAGCCACGATCGCGATCGCGTGCCACCGAACAAGCTGGCCATCGAGATCGAGGCGGCGCTGGCCTTCGGCACCGGCCATCACGGCACGACGCGCGGCTGTTTACTGTTGCTTGACCATGTCTTGAAAGGTTCTCGGCCGAAGCGCGTGCTCGACCTCGGCACCGGGACCGGCGTGCTGGCGATCGCAGCGGCCAAGGCGCTGCATCGCGTGGTGCTGGCGAGCGACATCGACCCGCCCTCGGTGCGCGTGGCTCGCGAGAACGCGAGCCTGAACGAGGCCGGTCACCACGTGCATGCGATCCGTGCCACCGGCTTTGCCGCGCCCGATTTTGCCGCGTGGGGACCGTTCGACCTGGTGCTGGCCAACATTCTAGCCAACCCCCTGCGGCAATTGGCGGGCCCCATGACGCGCCGCCTCGCGCCGGGCGCGCAGGTCATCCTCTCCGGGCTCCTGACGCCCCAGGCGCCCGCGGTCATCGCGGCCTATCGCGCGCGCGGGCTGGTGCCGGTGCGGCACTTGCGGATCGAGGGCTGGAGCAGCCTGTTGCTGCGGAAGATGGGGTGAGGTGCTGTAGGGCGGGCAAAGGCGCGCTCTTCGCGCGCCGTGCCATCATCGATCCGCACCGGGCGATAGAAGTGGTGGGCACGCTTCGCTTTGCCCACCCTACGGACTACGCTGTCGACGATGCAGCGCTTGCTACTCCGTCGATTTGTCGTCGCGGCCAATCGGAACGCGCTTCTCGCGCAACATCCGCTTGGCGCGGCGCTCGGCGAAACGGTCGATCATCTGGTAGATGACGCCGCGCGGCTTCTCGGGCTCGGGAGGAGAGGGTCCGCGACGGACCGGAGGCGAGATCTTTTCAAACATAAACGCAGGCATCGTGTGTCCCCTCGCCATTGAGATGAACCACTTGCTCTTTTTGCCCTGTCATCCGGACGAAGCGCGGAAGCCGCATCCATTACTCCACTCAACGCGAATGGAACTTCGCAAGCACAGTCTATGCCAATGCACAACGATTGCGTCCACATTGCGGAGCAATCACCATCACCCTAAGATAGTCACAGCATGTTCGAAGCTCACTTCCAGACATTCGAGGAGCCGGAGGCCGGCGTCGCATTGAGCGCGCGGCTTGCAGCACTTCGCGAGGAACTCGCCCGCCGCAAGCTGACCGGCTTCGTCATTCCGCGCGCCGACCAGCAGCAGAATGAATATGTGGCCCCGTCGGAGGAGCGGCTGGCCTGGCTCACCGGCTTCACCGGCTCGGCGGGACTGGCGGTCGTGCTGCCGCAAGAGGCGGCGGTGTTCGTCGACGGCCGCTATACGCTGCAGGCGGCCAAGCAGGTCGACGCAAAGGCCTGGGCTGTGGAGTCGCTGATCGATCCACCGCCGGAAAGCTGGCTGTCCGCGCATCTGAAGACGGGCGACCGCCTAGGATTTGATCCGTGGCTGCACACTTTTGCGGCAGCCGAACGCCTATCCGCCGCCTGCGCCAAGGCCGGCGCCGAGCTGGTGGCCGTCGATTCGAACCCGGTCGATGCCATCTGGCACGACCGGCCGCCCGCTCCAATCGCGCCGGTCGTGATTCACGCCCTGCAACATGCGGGGATCGCGGAGGCGGAGAAGGTCGCGCAGATCCGCAGCGAGATCGGCAAGCTGGGCGCCGATGCACTGGTGCTGTCGGACAGCCATGCGGTGGCCTGGAGCTTCAACATTCGTGGCAGCGACGTCGCGCACACGCCGTTGCCGCTGTCCTACGCCTTGGTGCCGAAGGACGGCCGGCCGACCGTGTTCATCGACCACCGAAAGCTCTCCAACCTGACGCGCGACCATCTCGAGCAATCCGCCGATGTGCACGAGCCAGATGCATTGACGCCGACGCTGATGGCGCTCGCCAAGAGCGGCGCAGCGATCGCGCTGGACAATGCGACGGCCGCCGACGCGCTCAGCCGGCTGATCACGAGCGGCGGCGGCAAGCCGCTGCGCGGCGCCGATCCGGTGGCGCTGCTGAAGGCGGTCAAGAACGCCACCGAGATCGCTGGGACGAAGACTGCGCACCGGCGTGACGCGGTGGCGTTGGCCCGCTTCCTCGCATGGGTCGATCGCGAGGCACCCTCGGGCAAGCTGACCGAGATCGACGCAGTGGAGGCGCTGGAGACGTTCCGCCGTGACACCGGCGCACTAAAGGACGTGTCGTTCCCGACCATTTCCGGAACGGGCCCGAACGGCGCCATCGTGCATTACCGTGTCACCCGCAAGAGCAACCGGCGGATCGCACGCGGCGATCTGCTCTTGATCGATTCCGGCGCGCAGTATGAGGATGGCACCACCGACGTCACGCGCACCATGGCCGTTGGCGAGCCGACCGCGGAGATGCGCGACCGCTTCACGCGCGTGCTGCGCGGCCATATCGCGATCGCACGCGCAGTGTTTCCCGACGGTACAACCGGCGCGCAGCTCGACACGCTGGCCCGGCAATATCTCTGGGCCGCCGGCGTCGATTTCGAGCACGGCACCGGCCACGGCGTCGGCAGCTATCTCTCCGTTCATGAAGGGCCGGCGCGCATTTCGAAGCTCGGCACCACGCCGCTCAAGCGCGGCATGATCCTCTCCAACGAACCCGGCTACTACAAGACCGACGGTTTTGGCATTCGTATCGAGAATCTCGAGCTGGTGGTTGCCGCCGACATCGCCGGCGCCGAGAAGCCGATGAACGCCTTCGAGACGCTGACGCTCGCGCCGATCGACCGGCGCCTGATCGCTGTCGCGATGCTGAGCACGGATGAGCTCGACTGGCTCAACGCCTACCACGCCCGCGTCAGGGCCGAAGTGCGGCCGGCGCTCGATGATGCGACGAAGGCTTGGCTCGATGAGGCGACGGCGGAGCTGACATAGTGCATAGCACCGTCGCGTTCGCCGCAACTCTCGCCCCAACCTCCGCTGTCATTCCCCGCGCAGGCGGGGAATCCGGTATTCCAGAGGCACTGGTCGTATCCTGAGAAGCCGCGGCGTACTGGATCGCCCGGTCGAGCCGGGCGATGACACCTGTTTTGTGGCGACGCCTCGTGGGATGACGGTAGATTTGCGGTGCCGGCATCGCGCATGGCCGTATTCCGAAACATCGGTATTCGCTGATCCCGTCATGCGGCTAGTGTCGATCCATGCATGGCATGATGGGCAAGCCGACGCTCTCGGCGCAACAGAACCTCGCGACCTCTCGCGTGATGCTGATGTTGCTCGTCGCCATGACCGGCGTCGCGCCGATCTCGCTTTACATGCTGGTTCCGGCGCTGCCGGTGCTGGCGACGACGTTCGGTCGCGACATCTCGGTCGCGCAGATGACGGTGTCGCTCTACATGGTCGGCATCGCCTGCTCGCAGATCATCATGGGACCGCTGTCCGACCGGTTCGGCCGGCGACCGGTGCTGCTCGCAGGGCTCGCGCTCATGGTCGCGGCAAGCATCGCCTGCATCTTCGCGGATAACCTGCCGCAACTGATCGCAGCACGCTTCTTCCAGGCGCTGGGCGGTGCCACGGGCATGGTGGTGAGCCGCGCCATCATCCGCGACCTCTACGAGCGCGAGCGCGTCGGCGCGATGATCAGCCTCGTCGTCGCCGTCATGATGATCGCGCAAATGCTCTCACCCCTGACCGGCGGCCTGATCGAGACTGCGTTCGGCTGGCGCGCGATCTTCTACGCCATCACGGGAGGTTCGCTCTTAGTCTCCGTCGGCATCGCGCTGACGCTGCCCGAGACGCGCCGCGCTCGCGCCGCCGGCAGCGGCTTTCGCGGCGACGTCGGCAGCCTCATCCGCAATCGCGCCTTCGTCGGCTATGTGCTGTGCCAGGTGCTGGCCTCGCAGATCATTTTCACCTTCGCCGGTGGCGGCCCCTACATCGTGGTCACGCAGATGGGCCGCAGCAGCGCCGAATATGGCGCGTGGTTCGCGACCACGGCGTTTGCGTATCTGGTCGGCAATCTCCTTTGCGTGCGCTTTTCGCCGCGGCACTCGCTGGAGAGGCTGATCTGGTTCGGGCTCGCACTGCAGCTCAGCGGCAGCGTCCTGAACCTTGTCTGGAGCCTGACCGGCTGGAACGAGGCACCAGGCTGGCTGTTCGGCACGCAGATGATCGTGATGGTCGGCAATGCCTTCGTGATGGCGAACTCGGCCGCGGGCGCCATCAGCGTCCGCCCCGAAGCCGCCGGCACTGCGTCAGGCGCGATGGGCTTCCTGCAACAGGGCATCGGGTCGCTGGTATCGCAATTCGGCGCCTATCTCGGCGGCCACTCCACGACGACGCTGCCGCTGACTTCAGCGATAACGGCGATCTCACTGCTGTGCGCCTCCACCATGATCTTCATCGTGCCGCGACGCGAGGTCGTGGTCAGCGAAGAACTGATCGAGCAGGCGGAAGAGGAAGAGAGCGGGATGATGTGAGGGGTCGCCGCGAGCGACAGCTGTTCCAACACTCTCGGTGTCATCCCCCGCGAAAGCGGGGGATCCAGTACGCCGCGGCCTCTCCGTATCCTCGCACGGCCCCTGGAATACTGGATCGCCCGCCTGCGCCTGCGCGGGCGATGACGGCGAAGCAAGAGGCAGCAGCGAGCGCCAAAACCTCACTCCCCGATCAGCTTCAGCCACTCATCCTCGGTCAGCACCTTGACGCCGTGCTTGTTGGCGTCAGCCAACTTGGACCCTGCGCCGGGGCCGGCGACGACGAGATCGGTCTTCTTCGACACCGAGCCCGACACTTTCGCGCCCAGCCGTTCCGCGGTCGCCTTGGCCTCATCCCGCGTCATCTTCTCCAGCGAGCCCGTGAACACCACGGTCTTGCCGGCGACGGCCGAGTTGCTCTTCGGCTTCTCGGCGTCGATGATGTCGACTTCGCCGGTCAGCCGCTCGACGATGCCGCGGTTGTGGCTCTCGCCGAAATAGTCGGCGATGCTCTTGATCACGGTGTCGCCGATCTGGTCCAGCGCATCCATGTCGGCAATTGCCTCCTCGTCGCCGTGAGCGACCTTCAGGCAGGCGTCGTGGAAGGCATCCCATGAGCCATAGCCGCGCGCCAGCGCGAGCGCCGTGGTCTCGCCGACATGACGCATGCCGAGCGCATAGATGAAGCGCTCCAGCGCGATGTTGCGCCGGCTTTCGATGGCGCCGAAGAGGTTGCGTATCGAGGTCTCGCCGTAACCCTCGATCTCCTCCAGCTTCAGCTTCGCATTGCGCTTCTGCAGCGTGAAGATGTCGGCGGGCTCCTTCACAAATCCTTCGTCGAAGAAGTACTGAAGCTGCTTCTCGCCGAGGCCATCGATGTCGAACGCCCGCCGCGACACGAACAGCTTCAAATGCTCGATCTTCTGATAGGGACAGGCGAACTCGCCGGTGCAGCGGGCGCGCGACCCCTCCTCGCCCGTCGCCGTCTCCTCGCGCACCACATCGGTGTGTAGCGGGCACGGGCACTTCTTCGGGAACTGGAATTCCTTCGCATTCTTCGGCCGCTTGTCGATCACGACGTCGACGACCTGCGGGATGACGTCGCCAGCGCGTTGGATCACGACGGTGTCGCCGATCCGGATGTCACGGCCCTCGCGCAGCACCTCACCCTTGTTGCCAATGCCCTTGATGTAGTCCTCGTTGTGCAGCGTGACGTTCTGCACGATCACGCCGCCGACGCCGATCGGTTCGAGCTTGCCGACCGGCGTGAACGAGCCGGTGCGACCGACCTGGATCTCGATGTCGCGCAGCACCGTCATGGCGCGCTCGGCCGGAAACTTGTGCGCAATACCCCAGCGCGGCGTGCGCGACACGAAGCCGAGCCGTTCCTGCCAGTCGATGCGGTCGACCTTGTAGACCACGCCGTCGATGTCGTAGTCGAGCTCGGCACGCTGCTCTTCGATTGAATGATGAAACGCGAGCAGCTCCTCAACGGAGTGACAGAGCTTGGTCAGCGGATTGGTCTTGAAGCCGCAGCGCTCGAACCAGTGGATCATGCCACTCTGCGTGCCCTCCGGCATGGCACTCATCTGCCCCCACGCATAAGCAAAGAAGCCAAGCGGGCGCGAGGCGGTGATCCCGGGGTCCTTCTGCCGCAGCGAGCCTGCGGCCGAGTTGCGCGGATTGGCGAAGATGGTGTCGCCGGCCGCCTTCTGCCGCTCGTTGAGCGCAAGAAAAGCCTTCTTGGTCATGTAGACCTCGCCGCGCACCTCGCAGATGTCGGGGACGTTGCGGCCTTTGAGCTTCTTCGGCACGTCCTCGAGCGTACGGATGTTGGCAGTGACGTCCTCGCCCTCCGCGCCGTCGCCGCGTGTCGCCGCGGTGACGAGCTCGCCGCCCTCATAGCGCAGCGACATCGAGAGCCCGTCGATCTTGGGCTCGGCGGAGAAATCGATCCTGTCGTCGGCAAGCTTCAGGAAGCGCGCAATGCGACCAACGAAATCACGCACGTCCTCTTCCGCAAAGGCGTTGTCGAGCGACAGCATCGGCACTGCGTGCCGGACCTTCTTGAAGCGTCCGGACGGCGCCGCGCCGATCTTCTGCGACGGCGACTCGGCGCTGACGAATTCCGGAAAGCGCTTCTCGATCGCATTGAAGCGCTGGCGCAGCGCGTCATATTCGGCATCCGTTATCGTCGGCGCGTCGTCCTGATAGTAGCGCTTGTCGTGCCCCTCGAGTTCGAGGGCAAGCCGCACGTGCTCGACCTTGGCCTGCGCCTTGGTGAGATCGGCGACGTCGGGAAGCGTCTTCGTTTTGGATTTTGCTGCTCTTGCCATGACCGTTGAATACGACAGACGCTGCGCGAGGTTAAGGGCGTGTGGAAATCTCGTGCCCCGGACGCTGCGCAGCGCAAAGCGGTGCGCTGCTGATCCGGGGCCCATCTTGAGGCACCATTGTGGGTCCCGGCTCTGCGGAGCAGCGCTGCGCGCTGCACCGCGTCCGGGACACGAGATCTACGCCGTCGCCGCCCTCAACAACCGCTCCGCCGCCGCCCTCGCCTCCGCCGTGATCTCCGCCCCCGCCAGCATCCGCGCGATCTCCTCGCGGCGGTGGTCGGCGGCGAGCGCATTGACGCGGGTGGCGACGCGCTTGCCCTTGTCGAGGGCGTCCTTGGAAATCAGCAGATGCTGGTCGGCGCGTGCGGCGACCTGCGGGGCGTGGGTCACGGCCATCACCTGCACCTGGCCGGCAAGCCGCGCGAGCCGTGCGCCGATGGCATCTGCCACCGCGCCGCCAACGCCGGTGTCGATTTCGTCGAACACCAGGGTCGGCGCCGAGCCGCGGTCGGACAGCACGACCTTCAGCGCGAGGAGGAAGCGCGACAGCTCGCCGCCGGAGGCAACCTTCATCAGCGGCCCCGGCTTGGTGCCCGGATTGGTCTGCACCCAGAACTCGACGCGATCGAACCCCTGCGGTCCCGGTGCGCGCTCATCCGTCTCGACCTGGGTCATGAATTTCGCGCGTTCGAGCTTGAGCGGCGCGAGCTCGGCATTGACGGCCTTGTTGAGCTTTTCGGCCGATTTCTGGCGTGCAGCCGAGAGCTTCTCGGCAGCTGCCGCGTAGCGCGCATCAGTCTCGATCGCGGACTGCTCGAGCTTCTTCAACTGTTCGGCGCCGGCGTCGATCAGCCTGACATCGGCCGCGTACTTCGCGGCAAGCGCTGCCAGGCCATCGACGGGCGTCGAATATTTGCGCGAGGCTGCACGCAGCGCGAACAGCCGCTCCTCGATACGCTCGAGCTCCAAGGGGTCGAAATCGGTGGCGGCGAGCGCGGCCTGGAGATGCTGGTCGGCCTCCTCCAACGAATTGATCGCGGCGTCGATCGCCTTCACCGCGGGCTCGACCAGCGCCGGTGAATTGACGCCGCGGCGTTCCAGCCTTCGCACTGCCGCCGAAAGAGCCGCGACCGGCGAATTGTGACCGCCGACGATTTCCTGCGCCTCGCGCAGGTCGGAGGCGATCTTCTCGCCCTGCATCATGGTGGTACGGCGGGAGGCCAGGGCGGTCTCCTCGCCGTCCTTCGGCGCAAGCTGCTTCAATTCGTCCGAGGCATGACGCAGATAATCCGCCTCGCGCGCGGCGCGCTCCATGCCGGCGCGATGCTCCTCCAGCGCGGTGTTGGCGGTGCGCCGCGCATCCCACAGCGCTTCAACGGCCGTGACATCCTTCTCCAGCCCGGCAAAGGCATCGAGCAGGCGGCGATGCGTGGAAGCATCGACCAGCGCGCGCTCGTCATGCTGGCCGTGGATCTCGACCAGCGCGGCACCGACCGCTTTGAGGGTCTGCACGCTGATCGACTGGTCGTTGATGAAGGCGCGGGTGCGGCCGTCGGCGAGCTGCACGCGGCGCAGGATCATCTCGCAAGAATCTGCAAAACTCGCCTCTTCCAGCCCGTTCTCGGCGAGGATCTTCGTCGCGGGATGGGCCTTGGGCACGTCGAACACGGCCGTGACCTGCCCCTGCTCCGCGCCGTGGCGCACGAGGCCGGCGTCGCCGCGGCCGCCGAGCGCCAGCGCAAAGGCATCGAGCAGGATGGATTTTCCCGCGCCGGTCTCGCCGGTCAAAACCGCAAGGCCGGTCGCGAATTCGATATCGAGCCGTTCGATCAGGACGATGTCACGGATCGACAGACGCGCCAGCATGGAACCCCAAAATTTCCTAGCCGCCGAGGCCCATCTTCTTGAAGGTCCTGCTGATCCAGGACCCCTGATTCTCGCTCGGCTCGAGACCGCCGGATTTTACAAGATTATAGGCGTCCTTGTACCAGCGGCTGTCAGGAAAATTGTGCCCGAGCACGGCGGCGGCGGTCTGCGCCTCGCCAACGATGCCGATCGCCATATAGGCCTCGGTCAGGCGGTAGAGCGCCTCCTCGACGTGGCGCGTGGTCTGGTACTGCGTGACCACGGTCTTGTAGCGGTTGATCGCGGCCGTGAAGTCGCGCTTCTGCGCGTAATAGCGACCGACGGCCATCTCCTTGCCGGCGAGCTGATCGCGCCCGCCCTCGATCTTGGCCTTGGCGCTGGTCGCGTATTCGGAGTTCGGATATTTGCGCACCACCTCTTCGAGCGAGGCGATCGCCTTCTCGGTGCGGGTCTGGTCGCGGCTGATGTCGGGGATCTGGTCGTAATGGGAGGCCGCGATCAGATATTGCGCGTAGGCCGCGTCCGGGCTGCCGGGATGCAGGGTGACGTAACGGCTCGCAGAGCCGATGCAGCTGTCATAGTCGCCCGCCTGGTAGGACGCGTAAGCCGACATCAGAAGCGACTTGCGGGCCAGGTCGGAATAGGGGTGCTGCCGGTCGACCTCCTCGAACTTCTTGTTCGCCGCCTTGATGTCCTTCTTCTCGTTCATGAGGTACAGGCCCTCATTGTAGAGCTTGTCGGCCGGCTCCTCGACGAAGGTGTCGTCCTTGGCGGTGAACTTGTCCCACAGTTCGCCCGCGCCGCAGCCGCCGAGCGGCAGCGCGAGCACGAGGAACGTGGCAGCCTGCAGCAACCGTCGCGCCGAGGGCGCGAGCGAAGCCGTGAGTGATTCGCGCGTCATACGCTGTGCTGACATAAATTAAGACCTGACGCCCTGTGATGCGCTGCCCGCCACGCCATGACCCCGCCACGGCCGCGAAATCTGTTTGCCCGTGCTTCGGCGCCCTGCCATGCGACCCAAGCCGTTATAGCCCAAAAACGATCGGTAACGTCCCGGATAGGCAGGCATTTCGCCCGGATTAAGGCGACGGTGCACTGAAGCTAGTCGATCATGGTTACCAGGAAATGCGCTGGCTAGCCAAAGCGGCCGGAATCGGCCGTTCAGGACACGTCCGGCCCGTAGGCGGCGGCAATCCGGCCACCCACGATACCGCTGCCGACCTCGACCACCGGACGCGTGGTGCGGCGAGCCGCCTCACCTTCTACCACCCGCCAGGCAGTCCGATCGGCAAGCAGCGCGGTCAGGACGGCGTGGTTGAGCTTGTGGCCGCCGCGGACCGAACGGTAGGCGCCGAGCAGCGGAAGGCCGGCCAGCGCCAGATCTCCCACCACGTCCAGCACCTTGTGGCGCACGCATTCGTCGGCGTAGCGCAGACCTTCGGTATTCAGCAGCCGCTCCTCGTCAAACACGACGGTGTTCTCGAAGGAGGCGCCGCGCGCAAAGCCCGCGCTCCAGAGACGCGCCTGATCGCACATCAGGCCGAAGGTGCGGGCCCGCGCGATCTCGCGGCGGAAGCGCTCCGGGCTGAGCTCGAACGTGTAGGCCTGCCGGCCGATCACGGGATTGGCGAAATTGATCTCGACCTCGGCACGGAAGCCGTTGGCGTAAGGCCGCAGCTCGCCGAAGGAATCACCAATCGCAACCGAGACCGGCTTCAAAATCTGGATGAACCGGCGCTGTGCCGGCTGGCTGACGATGCCGGCCTGGTCGATCGCCGCGACGAACGCCGCTGCGCTACCGTCCATGATCGGAACTTCCGGACCGTCGATTTCGATGGTGGCGTTGTCCACGCCCATGCCACGCAGTGCCGCAAGCACGTGCTCAGCGGTCGACACCAGTGCGCCGTCGCGGTCGCCAAGCACGGTCGCGAAATCGGTTGCGATGACCTGTTCGGCGGTGGCCTGCACTTCGCGGTCGCAACCTTCGAGACCAGTGCGGACAAAAACCAAGCCTGCATCGACAGGTGCAGGCCCCAAGGTCAGCGTGACGGGGAGACCGGAATGAACGCCGACGCCAACCACTGTGGCCTGCGCGCGGAGCGTTGTTTGCCGGCTAAATTTCATCGGGAACTGCCCACCCTACGACCCACTGCGACTTATACTGAACCGAACTGGCCGTCCGAGGCACCAGCTCGAATCTCCGTATCCCCAAGTCACGCGCAGACCATAGTCACTGCCCCAAACAAGCCAACTCACGCTTTTTTACCAATTGTTACCCCAACTCTGCCGCATTCGGGCGTGGCGTGAACCAATTTGCGCCACGTTTGGAGGTGGTTTCGGCAACTTTACTCCACCACGGAATACATAATTAATCATTTAAAATCAGTCAGTTGGTCTCGCAGCCCGGAATCCTCCCGGCCAAAAGCAAAGGTCCCGGCGATCGATTCGCCAGGACCTTTTCCGCTCGGAGGATTGTAACAATCCTCACGTCGCCTGCCGGCGGAGGAAGGCCGGGATGTCAAGATGGTCGTCTCCCTGTGGCCCCGGCGCAACAGGCGCAGGGCGGCCATGGACGTCCAATCCCTGCGGCGCCGGCCGGCGGGCATACTCCGATACCGGATCGCTGGCTGCGATCTGCTGAGCCACGCTGCGCTGCGGCTTGCGCTCGGGCATTGGCGGCATCGCCGGGCCGGTGGTGCGCGCCGTAACCGGCGGCTCACTCTCCTCGTCGCGACGGCCAAGGCCGACATTGGCAAGGCGCTGCAGCAGCGACAGGCGGGTCTTCTGGGTCGGCTCGTCCTCGGCCTCGCGGCCCTGGCGAATCTCGGCCTGAGCCGGCATCGGCAGGTCCTCGAGGCGCGGCATCCGCGGCGCACGCAGCGGCGGACGCTCCGCCTGCGGCGGGATGAAGGTTTCCGGCGTCATCGGCTCCTGCATCGCGACGGGTGCTGCTTCCGGCTCGGGGAACAGCGAGGGCTTTTGCGCGATCGGGCGCACGGTGACGTCGCCATAGGTTTGGGGCGCCGGGGCATGCGGCACTTCGGGAGCCACAGCGGCGGCAATCGCAGCCAATGCGGCACGCTCGACATTGGGACGCGGCGCCATGGGGGCGGCAGCGACCGGCGCGGCTGCGGCCGGCGGGATCTGCGCTTCCAGCTTCTGGGCGCGCTCGGCGAGCCGCTGGTTGTCCGCGCGCAACCGCGCGGTGAGATCGGCGAGCCGGGTTTCAGCCACGGCGGCCGGAGCCTGCGGGGCGGCAACGGCGACCGCCGGTGCGCTGGAGGCCTGGCTGTTGCGGGCGATCGCCGCCTGCTCGATGCCGGTGGCAACGACCGAGACGCGGATCAGGCCGTCGAGGGCTTCGTCGAAGGTGGCGCCGACGATGATGTTGGCGTCCTGGTCGACCTCCTCGCGGATGCGGGTCGCGGCTTCATCGACCTCGAACAAGGTGAGGTCCTTGCCGCCGGTGATCGAGATCAGGAGGCCCTTGGCACCCTTCATCGAGGAATCGTCGATCAGCGGATTGGCGATCGCAGCTTCGGCCGCGGTCAGTGCGCGCTTGTCGCCGGAGGCTTCGCCCGTGCCCATCATCGCCTTGCCCATCTCACGCATCACGGCGCGGACGTCGGCGAAGTCGAGGTTGATCAGGCCTTCCTTCACCATGAGGTCGGTGATGCAGGCAACGCCCGAATAGAGCACCTGGTCGGCCATCGCGAAGGCGTCGGCGAAGGTGGTTTTCTCGTTGGCGACCCGGAACAGGTTCTGGTTCGGGATGATCAGCAGCGTATCGACGACCTTGTGCAGCTCGTTGATGCCGGCTTCAGCGGTGCGCATGCGGCGGCCGCCTTCGAAGTGGAAAGGCTTGGTCACCACGCCGACGGTGAGGATGCCCATGTCGCGCGCGGTCTTGGCGATCACCGGAGCTGCACCGGTGCCGGTGCCGCCGCCCATGCCGGCGGTGACGAACACCATGTTGGCGCCCGAGAGATGGTCGCGGAGCTCGTCAATCACCTCTTCCGCGGCGGCCGCACCGACGTTCGGCTGCGAGCCGGCGCCGAGGCCTTGCGTGACCTGCGTACCCATCTGCACGATGCGCTGCGCCTTCGACATCGTCAGCGCCTGCGCGTCGGTGTTGGCGACCACGAAGTCGACGCCCTGAAGGCCCGCCGTGATCATGTTGTTGACGGCGTTGCCGCCGGCGCCGCCGACGCCAAACACGGTGATCCGCGGCTTCAGTTCGTGAATATCAGGAACGTTGATGCTGATGGTCATGGTTGCCTCTCGATCACGCGCGCGTGGGTTCGCCCCGGCCGGCGGCCGCGGGAGTTGGTGAAAATCCGGGAACGTGGAAGCCTGTCATCAGAAGCCCTCGCGAAGCCATCGTCCGACCTTTCCGAAATAACCGCCGGTCCCTGTCTTGATCTGCCGCGTATGCCGCGGTTCGACATGTTCAAGGTGAACATATTGCGGGTAGACCAGGAGCCCGGCGGGCACCGCGAAGGCGGCGTTCTTCGCCTCATTGGGCAGCCGGCCGAAGCCGAGCGGGCGACCGATCCGCACGGGACGGCCGAGAATTTGCGTGCCGAGCTCGACGAGCCCGGTGAGCTGCGAGGCGCCGCCGCTGAGAACGATGCGGCCATTCGGCTCGGCCGCGAAGGGCGATTCCTTCAGCTTGTCGCGGACCATCTCGAAGATTTCCTCGGCCCGGTGCTTGACGATGTTGGCGATGGTGGCGCGGGAGACGATCTGCGGCAGATCCTGCTCGTCGCCTGCGGTCGGCACCGACATCAGCTCGCGCGAGTCCGATCCGCCGGTGATGACCGTGCCGTAAAGCGTCTTGATCCGCTCGGCGTCAGCGATGGTCGCCGACAGTCCGCGCGCCAGGTCCATCGTGATGTGATGACCGCCGAGCGCAAAGCCTGCCGCATGCACGAAGCGGCCGCCGGAATAGACGGCGATGGTCGTGGTGCCCGCCCCCATCTCGACGACGGCGGCGCCGAGATCGGCCTCGTCGTCGGTCAGCACGGAGAGGCCGGCGACATAGGGGCTCGCCGCCATGGCTTCGACGTTGATGTGGCAGCGCTCCACCGCCAGCATCAGGTTGCGCGCCACGGTGGCGTCGCAGGTGACCACGTTCATGTCGACGCCGAACTGGCGCGCGATCATGCCGCGGGCATCGCGGATGCCCTTGACGCCATCGAGCGTGTAGCCGACGGGCAGCGCGTGCAGCACGGTACGGCCCTCGCCGGTGGCATGGCGCATGCCGGTGGAGGTGACGCGACTGACGTCGGCCGGCGTGACCGCACCGCCGCGGATGTCGGCGGCGGCTTCGACCATGTGCCCGGCGAGCCTGCCGCCGGAGACCGACAGCAGCACGGATTCGACCCGCACCTTCGCCATCTTCTCCGCAAGCCCGACGGCCTGGCGCACCGCCTGCTCGCATTCGCCGAGATCGATCACCGCGCCAGCTTTCATGCCGCGCGACTGGATCTGGCTGTAGCCGGTCAATTCCACCGCATGGGTACGGCCGCGCAGCGCCTCGCTTGGCGCGGACGGCTTCAGCCGCGCGATCATGCAGGCGATCTTGCTGGTGCCGATGTCGAGACAGGCGACGAGCCCGGCGCGCTTATGCGGCATCGGGCGGGTCTTCGGCGTCTGGGTGCGATCGAGACCGGTCATGCGGAATCACCGGCCTTCTTCTTGGACTTCTTGTCCTTGAACATTTCTTCGCGCGCCTTCGCGACGTCGTCGGAGAGCTGCACTACGAGACGATCGGGCAGGCGCATGTCGACGGCGACGATATCCTTGGAGAACAGCTTCTCCTCCTTGTCGAGCTTGGACAGGGCGGCAAGCGCATTGCCGACGTCCTGCTCGGGCAGCCGCACGTCGAGGCCGTCCTTGAGCCGCAGATTCCAACGGCGCTCGCCGATGAAGATCGCCGCCTTGGTCACCGACTGCACCTGCGGGTAGCGCGCGAGCAGCGCGAGGAAATCGCGCGCCTGGCTGGCTGCGCCCTTGCCGACCACGAGCGGCAGCGTCAGGAAGCGGCGCGAAACGTAGGGCTCGAGCACAGCGCCATCGTCGGCGATCACAGAGAGTCGGCCAGCTTCCTGCCACAGCGCGAACGCCTTGCGCTCGGTGATGTCGATCTGGAGCTGGCCAGGATAGAGCTTCAGCACAGTCGCGTCCGCGATCCAGGGATTGGCCTTGAGCTTGTCGCGCAGGCCGTCGGCATCGAGGAACAGCAGCGATGAGCGGCCGCTGACGCCGCCGATGGCGAGGATCTCGTCCTGGCTGAGCTGCTTGCGGCCGTTGATGACGACGGACGTGATGCGGAAGCCGGCGGAATTGGCCAGCGCATTGCGGGCATCGCTGACCGCGATGATGAAATCCTGGAGATGGCCGCCCTTGACGATGCCGAGACCGGTAGCGCCTGCGAGCAGGATGACGGTCAGGCTGATGCCGACCCGGCGCGGCAGGAAGCGTTCGACCAGCGCGACGATGCGCGGCGTCGGCTCGCGCTCCGGAAGGGCCTTGGCGCGGGCACGCTTTTCCTCGAGCTTCTCTTCGCGCTTGTCTTGGCGCTTCTGCTCGACCCACTCGCGCAGAAGCACGACCGCTCCAATAGCGGCCGCCTTCAGGTCAGCTTGGGGCCTCAGCGATCGAAGTACTGACCGGGTGAGACTGCCTGCACCATCCATTGCACGAGCTCATCAACAGTTAGCCCGCGGAAAATTCGCGGGTTCTGACGCCCATGACGTCTCGGACCGGCCGGCCGGGTCAGCAGAAGAAGCCTCTCCCCTTCAAAGCGTTGGCCGGAGTCGGGAACCCCCGCGACAGCCCACGCGCCGGCAGCCAAATCGCCATATGCGCCGCCAGCGTTAACCTTCGGACTTCCTGGTAAACAAAAGGTAAACTTCGTTAACGGCTGGAGCTTTTTGCCTCGTCTTGTGAGGCATTTATGCCGCTATCCCCGGCATTTTACCGATTTTGGGTTCCAAAACCGGCCGTTTCGTCCGGCCGGCCGTTAACCAGCCTCAATTATTTCCGCACCCGCCCTTCGGCGAGCTCGATCAGGTCATGCAGGAAGTCGACGAACTCGATCCCCTGCGCCTTCAGCGCCTTGGGATAGAGAGAGGACTTGGTGAGGCCGGGCAGCGTGTTGGTCTCCAGGTAGACGAGCCCCTTGTCCGACACGATGAAGTCCGACCGGGAATAACCGGTGCAGGACATCGCCCGGTGCGCTCGCATCGCCTGGTCCATCAGCGCGGCCGTGACCTCCGGCGAGAATCGGCCGGGGCAGATCTCCTGGGTCGATGAGAGCAGATACTTTGCGGCGTAATCGAAATTGCCCTCGCCCGGGATGATCTCGATCGGCGGCAGCGACATCATCGAGCCGTCCGGCCGCTCCAGCACGCCGCAGGTTGCTTCGATCCCGGCGATGTAGGGTTCGATGACGTATTCTTCATGCTTGGCCGCATTGCGGACCGCGACGAGATCCTGCTTGGCGTTGACGAAGATCAGGCCGTAGCTCGAACCATCGCGCGCCGGCTTTGCGATCAGCCTGCCGTATTCGGCAAAGGCGTCGTCGATATTTTCGAGCGCAATGCCAATCGGCGGCGTCACACCGCCGAGGGTGGCAAACTGCTTGGCGGCAATCTTGTCGAAGGCCAGATGCGAGGACGCCGAGCCCGATCCGGTGAAGGCTACGCCGCGCGATTCGCACATCACCTGCAATTCGCCGTTCTCGGCGCGGCCGCCATGTAGCGCGAGCACCAGCACACGATCCTCGACCTTGGCCTGGTCGAGCGCCTGTTCCAGCGGAACGCCGCGCGTGCCCGGATTGAACTCGTCCTCGAAGGGACGGGCGTGTTCGGCGAGCTGCTTCGACTGGACGACGTGGACGTTGTCCTCGATGTCCCAGAACCAGAGATCGGCTTCGGGCAACGCCTGCTGCAGCGCCTGCGCGCTTGCGGCCGAGACCAGACGCTCCCTGTTGGAGCCGCCGAAGAGAATGGTGATGCGCATGTGTTCAGTCACCTATCCGTAGGCGTCATTCCACATTGCGCATTTGCGCAATGTGGAATGACGATCATGCGGGAATCCCAATCCGTTTGATTTCCCAGTGTAGCTCAATTCCGGAATTTACCTTCACGCGTTCGCGCACGGTCTCGCCCAGTGTCTCGATGTCGTGACCGGTCGCATCGCCGGTGTTGATCAGGAAGTTGCAGTGCATCTCCGACACCTGCGCGCCGCCGACGCGCAGGCCGCGGCAGCCGGCAGCGTCGATCAGCTTCCAGGCGGAGTGACCGGGCGGATTCTTGAAGGTCGAGCCGCCGGTTTTTTCTCGGATCGGCTGGGCGGTCTCGCGATGGTTTTGCACCTCCGCCATGCGGGCGCGGATTGCCTCCGCATCCTTGATGACGCCACGAAAGCGCGCGGACGTGAAGATGACCGAGGGATCGACACCGCTGTTGCGGTAGACGAACTTCATGTCGGCATTGGAGAAGATGTGCCTTGTGCCGTCGCGACCGATGCCGGTCGCCTCGATCAGCACGTCCTTGGTCTCGCCGCCATTGGCCCCCGCATTCATCCGCAGCGCGCCGCCGATCGTGCCGGGAATGCCGAAGAAGAATTCGAGCCCGCCGATATCAGCGCTGGCCGCCACTTCGGCAACGCGCTTGTCGAGCGCGGCAGCCCCCGCGGCGACGATGTCGCCGCTCGCGCTCGCCTCGCCAAAGGCGCGCGGCGCAAGACGGATCACGACGCCCGAGATGCCGCCATCGCGCACGATGAGATTGGAGCCGACGCCGACGACGTAGACCGGAATGTCGGTCGACAGATGCGCGAGGAAATAAGCGAGATCGTCTTCATCGGCCGGCGTGAACAACACCTGCGCGGGACCGCCGACGCGAAACCAGGTGAGCTCGGCCAGCGACTGGTTCGCCAGCAGCCGCCCGCGCAGGTCAGGCATCGCGGCTTTGAGTTCGGGCGTGATGTCGGGAAAGCTCATGCGACGGCTCACCCCAGCGCCTTCAATTCGCCGGGCAGCGCGTAGGCCCATTGCGTGATGTTGCCGGCGCCCAGGCACACGACGAGATCGCCTGACTTCGCCGTGCCCTTGACGATGCCGGCGAGGTCCGAGGATGCCGGCAGCGGGATCACCTGGCGATGGCCGTGGGCGCGCAGGCCGGCGACGAAATGATCGCGGTCGATGCCTTCGATCGGGGCCTCCCCTGCGGGATAGACCTCGGCGACAACAACCGCATCCGCATCGTTGAAGCAGGTGCAGAATTCCTCGAACAGCGATTGCAGGCGGGTGAAGCGGTGCGGCTGCACCACGGCGACGATCTTGCCGTTGGTGGATTCGCGCGCCGCCTTCAGCACCGCAGCAATCTCGACGGGATGGTGACCGTAGTCGTCGATCACGGTGATACCATTCCACTCGCCGGTCTTGGTGAAACGGCGCTTCACGCCGCCGAAGGTCGCCATCGCCTTGCGGATCGCCTCGTCGGAGACGCCGAGCTCATGCGCCACTGCAATCGCGGCTGTCGCGTTGGAGGCATTGTGACGTCCCGGCATCGGCAGCATGAGATCCGCGATCTCATGCACGGCACCGCTCTTGCGATCGCGGATCGCGACCTTGAATTTCGAGCCGCCACCCATCGGCGTGAGATCGACAAGCCGTGCATCAGCCTGCGGGTTCTCGCCATAGGTGATGATGCGGCGATCCTCGATCTTGCCGACCAGGCTCTGCACGGTCGGATGATCGATGCACATCACGGCAAAGCCGTAGAACGGCAGGTTCTCGACGAATTGGCGGAACGCATCCTGCACGGCTTCGAACGTCTTGAAGTGATCGAGATGCTCTGGGTCGACATTGGTGACGATCGCGACATCCGTCGGCAGCTTCAGGAACGTGCCGTCGCTCTCGTCCGCTTCCACCACCATCCAGTCGCCAGCACCGAGCCGTGCATTCGAGCCATAGGCGTTGATGATGCCGCCGTTGATCACGGTTGGATCGAGGCCGCCGGCATCGAGCAGCGTTGCGACCATCGTCGTCGTCGTGGTCTTGCCATGGGTGCCGGCGATCGCCACGCAGCTCTTCAGCCGCATCAATTCGGCCAGCATCTCGGCACGGCGCACCACGGGAATGCGCTGCGCGCGCGCCGCCATCAATTCCGGATTGTCGCGCTTGATCGCGGAGGACACGACGACGACGTCGGCGCCATCGACATTTTCGGCCCTGTGGCCGACCGAGACCTTTGCGCCCTTCTTGCGCAGCCGGTCGAGATTGTAATTGTCGGAGGCGTCCGAGCCCTGCACGGCGTAGCCGAGATTGACCAGCACCTCGGCAATGCCGCTCATGCCGATGCCGCCGATCCCGACGAAGTGGATGGGTCCGATCTCGCGCGGCAGTCTCATGTTGTCTCCTCGACGTCATCGTCCGCCTTGTGCGCTCTTGCGCACTGGGGCGGGACGATCCAGTACTCCGCGAAGCCTGAGATTCAAATCAGCCTGCGCCGGTTACTGGATGCCCCGCTTTCGCGGGGCATGACAAGGGGCATTTTTGGTCATTCCGGGGCGGAACTGACGTCAGATTCCGGCGACTTTGACCACCAGGTCGGCCAGCCGCTCGGCGGCATCGAGCCGGCCGGCACCGCGGGCGGCCTCGGCCATGGCGGCAAGCCGCGCGGGCTCGACGGCGAAGGCAGAGATCTCCGCGGCCAGCCGGTCCGAGGTGAACTCGGTCTGCGGGATGCGCAGACCGCCGTTCACCTGGGCGAGCACCCCGGCATTGGCGAACTGGTCCTGGTCGATCGAGCCGGGCAGCGGTACCAGGATCGAGGGCCGCCCGATTGCCGCGAGCTCGGCGACCGTGCCGGCGCCCGAGCGCGACACTACCAGATGATTCGAGGCAAGCCGCGCCGGCAAATCGGTGAAGAACGGCGCGAGCTCGGCATTGATCTTGAGCTTGTCGTAGACCGCGCGCACCCGCGTCATGTCCTCATCGCGGACCTGCTGGGTGAGGATCAACCGGCTCCAGATCGCGGGCGCGAGCCGCTCGATCGCGCCGGGCACGATGTCGGCCATGATGCGCGCGCCCTGGCTACCACCAACGACAAGCAGGCGCAGCGGGCCGTTGGGCTCCGGCGGCGTGTACTTCACCGCGGCGGCTGCGAGGATCGCCGGACGCATCGGGGTGCCGACCGTCGTGGTCTTCGGCGCCAGCGTGGGATCCCGGTCGAGCACGCCCGGCAAGGACGTCGCGATCGCGCGTACATGGCGCGACAGGAACCGATTGGCGCGACCGAGCACCGCGTTGGCATCGTGGATGATACCGGGCACACCGGCGAGCCTGGCCGCGATCAACGGCGGCAGCGTCGGATAACCGCCGAAGCCGACGACTGCGACCGGCCGCAATCGGCGCATCAGATTGAAGGCGGAGAGCGTGCCGGTGGCGAGCGTGAAGCCGGCATGGGCAAGCTGCAGCGGATTGCGGCCGCGCGCGGTTTCGCTCGCCACGACGTCGATCATGTCCTTGCTGAATAGCCCGCTGTAGCGGAGCGCACGCGCGTCGGTGACGAGACGCACGCGAAACCCGCGCCGGATCAATTCGACGCCGAGCGCCTCGGCCGGGAACAGATGACCGCCGGTGCCGCCTGCGGCGAGAAGAATCAGGGGGGAAGTGTCCATGGCGGAGGGTTTTACCGGGACTTTTCCGTCATTGCGAGCGGGGCAAATCCAGGATGCCAATCCTCATCCTGAGGAGCGCGGAACGCGCGTCTCGAAGGATGAAGGCCCGGCCGCTGGCCTCGCCCTTCGAGACGCCGCGCGAGCGTGGGTCCTCAGGGTGAGGGTCGGGCATCACGCGTAGCTGCGCATCGCCTCGGCGCGGCCGATCGACTCGACCTCGGTGCGCGGACGCAGCCGTGTCAGCGCCAGCATCATGCCGACGCCGTAAGCGAGCGTCACGATGGAGGAGCCGCCATAGGAGATGAACGGCAGCGTCATGCCCTTGGCCGGGATGAGCTGAAGATTGACCGACATGTTGATCGCGGCCTGCACGCCGAACAGGATGGCAAGGCCGGAGGCGGCAAAGCGCGAGAACATGTCCTCATTGGCATAGGCGCGCGACAGCGTGCGGATGACGATGAAGGCGAACAGCGCCAGCATCGCAAGGCACAGGATGATGCCGAACTCTTCGGCCGCGACGGCAAACACGAAGTCGGTGTGGCTGTCCGGCAGGCTGCGCTTGGCGATGCCCTCGCCCGGCCCCAGGCCAAACCATCCGCCGTTGTAGAAGGCTTCCATCGCGGTATCGACCTGGAAGGTGTCGCCAGAAGCCGGATTCATGAATCGCTTGATGCGCCCGGCGACATGCGGAACAAAAAGATAGGCGCTGAACAGGCCGGCGGAGGCGGCGCCCGCAAGCCCGAACACCCAGATCATGCGCATGCCCGCGATGAAGAACAGCGCGCCCCACACCATCAGGATCAGCATGGTCTGGCCGAAATCGGGCTCCATGACGAGGAGCGAGACCAGCATCAACAGCAGCACCAGCGCCATCGAGGTCGCGGGCATCTCAGGCCGCTTGGTCGATTCTGCGAACAGCCAGGCGGCGATGACGACGAATGACGGCTTTGCGGCCTCGGAGGCCTGGATGTTGACGCCGAGCAGCGTGATCCAGCGCCGCGAGCCCTTCACCTCGGGGCCAATGGCGAGCGTCACCACGATGAGTATGATGCTGATCGCGAAGATGATCAGCGCGCTGCGCCGGATCGCACGCGGCGACAGAAACGACACGCCGATCAGGACAATGAAGGACGGCGCCAGAAACATCACGTGCCGGCTGAAGAAGTGGAAGGGATCGAGCCCGATGCGGGTCGCAACCGGCGGGCTCGCCGCCAGCGACAGGATGACGCCAGTCAGCATCAGCGCCAGGATGACGCCGAGCAGCGGCTTGTCGACGGTCCACCACCATTCGGAAAAGGGGGTGCGTTCTTCACGGGAGAGCATGGGGCGGCCGACTTTCGGACAGAGATCAGCCCATTGGTCGCCGAGGTTGGTTTACGGGGGGTTAATGGGATCGATAACTTTGGAAATAGCGCACAGCGCGTCCCCAAATGCTCGTCATGGCCCGGCTTGACCGGGCCATCCAGTACGCCGCGGCCTCGCCGTATTCGTCGCCGTCTCTGGGGAATACTGGGTCGTCCGGTCAAGCCGGACGACGACAGCGGAGTGCAAGGAATAAGTGCACCCTACACCACCGGCTTCACACCCGGCAGCGCCTGGACCAGCTCGCGGTACCTGGCGCCGCGGATCTCGAAATTTCGGTACTGGTCGAAGGAGGCGCAGGCGGGCGAGAGCAGCACGACGGCCTCGCTGATGCCTGATGCTTCCGCGTCGCGCGCGGCGTGCTCGACGGCGACGTCCAGCGTCTGGCTAATCTCGTGGGCGACTCGCGTGCCCAGCGTGCCGGAAAACTCCTGCGCGGCCTCGCCGATCAGATAGGCCTTTCGGATGCGCGGGAAGAAGCTCGTCAAGCTGGTGATGCCGCCCATCTTCGGCTTGCCACCGGCAATCCAGAAGATGTCGGCAAAGGACGACAGCGCATGCGCGGCAGCGTCTGCGTTGGTGCCCTTGGAGTCGTTGACGAACAGCACGTTGCCGCGGCGGCCGACCTGCTCCATGCGATGCGCAAGGCCGGGAAAGCTGCGCAGGCCGTTCTGGAGCACGTCGAGGCTGATGCCCATCGCGAGCGCGGCGGCGGAGGCGCAGGCGGCATTCTGCGCATTGTGCAGGCCGCGCAGCGAACCGATGCCGCCGAGCTTTGCGACCTCGCTGCGGGCGCCGCCCGAGGCGCGGACGATCGTGTCGTGCTCGACATAGATGCCGGTCGCAAGCGGATTTTTGACGGAGATGCGCACCACGTTCTTGCCGGCGCGGTCGAGCCGGTCGGCGATGTCGCGGCACCAGCCGTCGTCGACGCCGACGATCGAGGTGCCGCTCGCTTGCACTCCGGCGACGAGACGCTCCTTCACCGCGGCATAGTGCTGGATGGTGCCGTGGCGGTCGATGTGGTCCTCGCTGACATTGAGCAGAATGCCGGCGGAGGGATCGAGCGACGGCGTGAGATCGATCTGGTAGGACGACATCTCGACGACATGGACGCGGCCCATGCGCGGCTGCTCCAGCGACAGGATCGCGGTGCCGATATTGCCGCCCATCTGGGTGTCGTAGCCGGCAACCTTGGTGAGATGCGCGATCAGCGCCGTGGTGGTGGACTTACCGTTGGTGCCGGTGATGGCGACGAACGGTGCGTTCGGCGCGTGGCGTCGCCGCTCGCGGCAGAACAGCTCGATGTCGCCGATCACCTCGACGCCGGCCTCGCGCGCCCTCAAGACGCTCCAGTGCGGCGCCGGATGGGTGAGCGGCACGCCGGGCGCGAGCACCAGCGCCGAGAAATTCGCCCACGACACGGTGCGCAGTTCGGCGGTGATGAAACCTTCCTGCGCTGCCTTGGCGAGATTGTCGGCACTGTCGTCGCCGGCGATCACCTCGGCGCCGCCGGCTTTCAGGGCGTGGCAGCTTGCGAGGCCCGAGCCGCCGAGCCCGAACACCGCGACCGTCTTGCCGGCAAACGATGTGACCGGGATCATCGATCGATCACCGCAGCTTCAGCGTGGAAAGGCCGGCGAGCGCCAGCATCACCGAGATGATCCAGAAGCGGATCACGATCTGCGGCTCGGTCCAGCCGAGTTGCTCGAAATGGTGATGGATCGGCGCCATCCTGAAGATGCGTTTTCCCGTCAGCTTGAACGAGACGACCTGCACGATCACCGAGACCGCCTCCAGCACGAACAGGCCGCCGATCACGGCGAGCACGATCTCGTGCTTCACCGCAACGGCGATCGAGCCGAGCATGCCGCCGAGCGCCAGCGAACCGGTGTCGCCCATGAAGATCGAGGCCGGCGGTGCGTTGAACCAGAGGAAGCCGAGGCCCGCTCCCAGCAGCGCTCCGCAGAGCACGGCGAGCTCGCCGGTGCCCGCGACATATTTGATCTGGAGGTAATCGGCGAACACGGCGTTACCGGCGAGATAGGCGATCATGGCAAAGCTCGCGGTGGCGATCATCACCGGCACGATGGCGAGGCCGTCGAGACCGTCGGTGAGGTTCACCGCATTGCCGGCGCCGACGATGACGAAGGCGCCGAAGATCACGAAGAACCAGCCGAAATGCAGAACGGTGTCCTTGAGGAAAGGAATCGTCAACGCGGTCGACGCGGGATCGCGATTCAGCCGCACCAGCGCATAGCAGGCGACCAGCGCGATGACCGCCTCGATCAGCAGGCGAAGCTTGCCGCCGAACCCGCTCGTCGTCTGCTTGGTCACCTTGAGGTAATCGTCGTAGAAGCCGACGAAGCCGAAGCCGAGCGTCACCGCGAGCACGATCCAGACATAGGGATTGAGCGGGTTGGCCCACAGCACCGTGCCGACCGTGAGGCCGGACAGGATCATCAGCCCGCCCATGGTGGGCGTGCCCTTCTTGCTGAGATGCGATTGCGGGCCGTCTTCCCGAATCGGCTGGCCCTTGCCCTGGCGGATGCGCAAATGATCGATGATCCAGGGCCCGAACAGGAACACGAACAACGCGCCGGTGACAACGGCACCGCCGGTGCGGAAAGTGATGTAGCGGAAGACGTTCAGCACGGTGCGAAACGCACCGAAGCTCGGAAACGTGTTGGAGAGTTCGATCAGCCAGTAAAACATTCAGACAGTCCTATACCGCCTCATCACATGCGGCCTTGCCGAAAGCGCTTTTGGCGTATTTCGCCGGCTTCCATGGTGTGGTCGGGCGACCCTCAAAAATCGGACGGCCGGTGTTGTGGGATCAGACACGGCGCTTAACCAGTTTACGCCTTTGCCTGCAAGGCAGCCACTAGCCCCGGCACAAACTTGTTGACCCAGAACATCTTTTTGCTGCCCTTGACAACCACGACATCGCCTGCCTTCAGCAGATCTGCGACATCTCGCGGGGCCAGCGTGGCAGGATCGTCATGCCAGCCGAGGCTCTTGGCCAGCGGCAGCTTCTGGTAGAGATGATGCATCAACGGACCGACACAGTAGACGCCGTCGATGCCGTCGAGATGTCTTGCAAGATTCACGTGATAGGACGGCGCGTCAGTTCCCAGCTCGAGCATGTCGCCGATCACGGCGATGCGGCGGCCACTGGTCATGTGGCGCGCCTTGAGACTTTCCAGAGCCGCGGCCATGCTGGCCGGATTGCCGTTAAAGCTGTCGTCGATCACGGTGATGCCGCCGACGGTCTGCTCGACGCCGCGGCCAGTCATGATGCCGACACCATCGAGCCTCGCCGCGAGCGCAGCGGCATCGAGACCGGCCGCGTGAATCGAGGCCAGCGCGGCGAGCGCGTTGTGGACGCGGTGCGGCGCGCCGGGCGTGAGGCTGAAGTCGATCTCCTTGTCGCCGACTTGCGCCCTCACCTGCCAGCTTTCACCATGTGGCGTGTGCCCGAGCTCGCGGACCTCGGTGCCGTCGCCGAAACGGATGACCTTGCCGTTCCATTCGGGCGCGGCGATATCGGCCGGCAACACCAGCACGCCGTCATTCGGCAGGCCGAGTGCGATCGAAACCTTCTCGCGCCGGATGGCTTCGAGCGAGCCGAGCTTTTCCAGATGCACCGGCTGCACGTTGACGACCAGCGCCACCGTCGGCCGCGTCAGCTCGCTCAGTCGCGCGATCTCGCCGGTCTGGTTCATGCCCATCTCGACGACCCAGAGGCTCGCATCAGGCCTCGCATTGCACAGCGTCAGCGGCACGCCCCAGAAATTGTTGAAGCTGGACGGGTTCGCATAGGCGTTCGGGTAGGCGGCGAGATATTCCTTGGTGCTGGTCTTGCCGGCGCTGCCAGTGAGCCCGACGACCGGCCCCGCAAAGCGGGCGCGGGCGGCACGCGCGAGGCCCCAGAGGCCGTCGATCAGCGTGTCCTTGACGATGAGCTGTGGGATGCGGATGCCCGCGATCTCATGCGGCACGATCATCGCGACCGCGCCGGAAGCTTCCGCCTTGTCGGCAAACTCCCAGCCGTCGCGCGCGCTGGCGAAGGCCGAGATGAAGCCGCCGCTAGGCGTGCCGCTCAGCGCGACGAACAGGCTGCCCGGCTTCACCAGGCGGCTGTCCTGGGTGACGAAGTCGATGGCCGTGTCCGGGAACGATCCCGCGATCCCCAGCGCGCGCGCGACCTCGGCAATCGTCCACAATGGCGCGCTCATGAAACCCTCGTCGCTAATGCGGCGGCGACCGCCTCGTGATCGCTGAACGGCAGCACCTGGCCGCCGATGATCTGCCCGGTCTCGTGGCCCTTGCCGGCAATCAGCAGCGCATCGCCCGGCTCGAGCTCCTCGATTGCCGCGCGGATCGCCGCTGCGCGATCACCGATCTCTTTCGCGCCCTTTGCAGCGCCAAGGATTGCGGCGCGAATGGCTTCCGGCTTTTCGCTGCGCGGATTGTCGTCGGTGATGATGACACCGTCGGCATTCTCCGCCGCGATAGCGCCCATGATCGGTCGCTTGCCGGCATCACGATCACCGCCGGCGCCGAACACGACGATCAGCTTGCGTTTGGCATAGGGCCGGAGCGCCTGAAGTGCCTTGACCAATGCATCCGGCTTGTGCGCGTAGTCGACGAAGATCGGCGCGCCATTGCGTTCGCCAACGAGCTCGAGCCGCCCCTTGGCGCCTTCGAGATGTTCGAGGCTCGCAAACACGCCTCCCGCATCGCTGCCGGTGCCGATCGCAAGGCCAGCGGAGACCAGCGCGTTCTCGACCTGGAACGCGCCGACCAGCGGCAGCCTGATCGAATACGCCTTGCCGCGATGCCCGATTGCGAGCGCTTGCGAAAAGCCGTCGACCTTGGCATCGACGAGGCGGATGCCCTCGCCTGCCCCGTCGCCGTTGCGGCCGACCGCCATCACGCGCAGGCCGCGCGACCTCGCGGCCTCGATCGCCTCAGTCGAGCAATCATGATCGGCGGAGATCACAGCCGCGCCGCCAGGTGCGACCAGATCGCGGAACAGCCGCAGCTTCGCTGCAAGATAGTGCGCGATGGTCGGGTGATAGTCCATGTGGTCGCGCGTGAGGTTGGTGAAGCCGCCGGCCGCGACGCGCACGCCGTCGAGGCGATATTGATCGAGCCCGTGCGAGGACGCTTCGAACGCCAGATGCGTGACGCCATCGCGCGCAATCTCATCGAGCTGCCGGTGCAGCGCAATCGGATCGGGCGTCGTCAGCGAGCCGTAGACGGTACGCTTGGGCGAGACAAGGCCGATGGTCCCGATGCTGGCGGACGCGTGGCCGAGCCGCTCCCAGATCTGCCGCGTGAAGGCCGCGACTGAGGTCTTGCCACTGGTGCCGGTCACCGCCGCAATCGTCGCAGGCTGGGCGGGGAAGAATCTTGCCGCGGCCAGAGCCAGCGCACGCCGCGGATTGGAGACCGCGATGAACGGCACCTTGCAGGTATCCGGCGCATGGTCGCCGACGACAGCGACCGCGCCTGCGGCGATCGCCGCGTCGGTGAAGCGTGCGCCGTCGGTCTTGCTGCCGGCGAGCGCGAAGAAGAGATCACCCGGTTTGACGACGCGGCTGTCGAGCGCAAGCCCCGTCGCATCGAGCGCCGCGACGGCGGGCTCGATTGCGGCATCATTGCCCAGAAAATCCTGACCTAGGAGGTCGCGCAGTTTCATGGCCTTCCAGTCGAAATGCCAAGCCGGATCCAGGAGGAAACCCGACTCGGGGCAGCCCGGTTACGGCTTACTGGGTTGTCCTGGATGCTGCAAGAATAAGGCGGTCGGACGGCGGCAGGTTGAAACGGGGCTCGATCCCGAGCAGCGGCGCGATCCGCTCGATCACCTTGCCGCCCGTGGGCACCGCGTTCCAGCCCGAGGTAATCAAGCCATAGGTCTCTTTCAGAGGCTGCGGCTCGTCCAGCATGATCAGGAGCTGGTATTTCGGATTGTCCGCCGGCAGGATCGCGGTGAAGGCGTTGAGCACACGCTTCTTGGCGTAGTGGCCGTTGATGACCTTTTCGGCCGTGCCGGTCTTGCCGCCGATGTAATAGCCGGGAACGTCGGCCTTCTTGGCGGTACCGACCTCGGCGTTGAGCCGCATCAGATAGCGCATCTTGTCCGAGGTCTCGGGCTTGATGACGCGCTTTGCCATCGCCATCGCCTCGGCCTCCGTGCGCTTCAAGAAGGTCGGCGGAATGAGATAGCCGCCATTGACCAGCGCATCGATGCCCATCACCGCCTGCAGCGGCGCGACCGCGATGCCGTGACCGAAGGAGATGGTCACCGTGTTGAGCTCCGCCCAGCGCTTCGGCACGATCGGCGAGGCGCTCTCCGGCAATTCGGTGCGGAGCCGCTCGAGCTGCCCCATCTTGCGCAGGAAGGCCTTGTGCGCCTCGACGCCTTGCGAGAGCGCGATGCGCGCCGCACCGACGTTGGAGGAGTAATAGAACACTTCCTTCATGCTGATGAAGCGGCCGAGCGCGTGATCGTCATGAATGGCGAACTTGCCGTAGTGCAGCGGCCCGCGCGCGTCCCACATCGAATTGAGATCGACCTTGCCGGAGTCGAGCGCCATGGCGAGCGTAAAGGCCTTGAAGGTCGAGCCCATCTCGTAGACGCCGGTGGTCAGGCGGTTGATGCGATCGGGGTCGTGGGCTTCCTTCGGGTTGTTCGGGTCGAAGTCCGGCACCGAGACCATCGCCACGATCTCGCCGGTCTTGACGTTGGAGACGAGGCCCGACGCCGCCTTGGCGTGAAACTTCTCCTTCGCCTTCAACAGTTCGTCGCGCAGCGCGTGCTCGACGCGCAAGTCCACCGACAGCTCGATCGGCTTTTGCAGGCGGTCGGTGGCAAAGCCCGCACGGTGGAGATCGGCGAGCCCGTTATTGTCGAGCCACTTCTCCATGCCGGCGATGCCCTGGTTGTCGATGTTGACGAGACCGATGAGGTGGGCGACCTCGTTGCCGGTTGGATAGACGCGCTTGTTCTCGCGCAGGAACCCGATGCCGGGAATGCCGAGCTTGTGGATCTCCTGCTGCTGCTTCGGCGTGATCTCGCGCTTCAGCCAGACGAACCCCTTTCGCGCGGATAGCCGCTCGCGTACCTCGGCCTCGTCGAGGTCAGACACGGTGGCGGTCAGGAGTTCGATCGCCTCGTCCTTGTCGATGATGCGGCGCGGTTCGCCGAACAGGCTCGGCGCCTTGACGTCGGTGGCAAGGATCTCGCCGTTGCGATCGACGATGTCGGGCCGCGCGGTCGCAACCACGTCCTGCGCGCCGCCGCGCCGTGCGCTGTGGACGTCGGCACCGATGGCGAACATCACGAGACGGCCGCCGATTAGCGCATAGACGGCCGAAAACGCCAGGATCGCAAGGCCCACGCGCGCACGCGCCTTCGCCGCGCGATCGACGTTGCGCCCGTAGAGCAGGCTGCGGATCAGCCGCTGACGCCAAGGCTCGGTTGCCCGCTGCGCCGGCTTTGCGGGTTTGCCCGGAGTGGCGGCGCTCATTGCTTGTCCTGCGGCTCTCGCACCGAACCCGTGACCGTGTCGGCATCGGTCGCAGCTTCAATGGTGTTGATCATGGCGCCGATCGGATCGGGCTCGCCGGGCTTGACCAGCCGCGGCGGGCGGTCGGGCAGGTTCTTCAGCTGATCGTATTGCGTGCCATTGACCGGCTTGAGCGGCAGATGCCGCTCGGCAAGTCCTTGCAGCCGCAATGGCGCATCGAGCTTGGCCCATTCGGAGCGCAATGCGGCGATGGCATCGCGCTGCTCGCGGATGTCGGCATGCAGGCGCAGCACTCGCTCGGTGCGCGCGGTGGACTCCATCTTGATCCGGTAGACATAGGCCGCGGCGAAGATCAGCGCGCCGATGACCAAGAGGTGAATGATGCGCATGCGCTAGCCGCCCCTCATGACATCGGAAAGGCTCGGCCAGGACGATGACTCGCCCTCGGCATGCGCGGCAGAGGCGGTCCGCTCGGCGGCGCGCAACTTGGCGGAACGCGCGCGCGGATTGTGCGCGACCTCATCTTCGCCAGCGACGACCGGACGCCGCGTCAGGAGCTGGAAACTCGGCGGCACCTGCGCGACCTCGGGCAAATGCCGCGAGCCCCCGCCGGTCTTGGCGCGTTCGCTGAGGAAATTCTTGACGATGCGGTCTTCCAGCGAATGGAAGGAAACCACGACCAGCCGCCCGCCAGGCCTCAGCACGCGCTCGGCGGCTGCAAGCGCCGTCTGAAGCTCTTCGAGCTCTTCATTAACGAAGATGCGCAAGCCCTGGAACGTCCGCGTCGCCGGATGGATGTCGCCGGGCTTCGAGCGCACGACTCGTGCAACGAGATCGGCGAGCGCGCGCGTGGTCGTGATCGGTGCTTCCTGCCGTGCTGCGACGATGGCGCGCGCGACTTTGCGCGAATGCCGCTCCTCGCCGAAGAGGTAGATGATGTCGGCAAGATCGCTCTCGGACGCCTTTGCGACGACGTCCGCTGCGGTCGGTCCAGCCTGCCCCATCCGCATGTCGAGGGGACCGTCGAGCCGGAACGAGAAGCCGCGGCCGGCCTGGTCGAGCTGCATCGAGGAGACGCCGACGTCCATGACGACACCGTCGACGGCGTCAACGCCTTGCGCGGCGCAGACCTCGGCGAGATTCGAGAAGCGGTCTTCGACCAAGATAAGGCGCCCGCCAGAGCGGTCGACCAGGTCAAAGCCACCGGCGATCGCGGTGCGATCGCGATCGATGCCGATGATACGAGTTCCCGGCATATCCAGGATGGCGTGGCTGTAGCCGCCGCCACCGAAGGTCGCATCGACATAGACGCCACCCTCGCGCGGCGCGAGATGCTCGATCGCCTCACGGCCGAGAACGGGAATGTGGGCAGCCGAACTCATGCGCCCGGCTCGCAAGCGGCGCGGGCGAGAACGATGGTTAACGCGTCCATCACGTCTCGAATTGTTCCGCTTCGCGGCGGTTCCACGGCTCAACCCCTGTACGGCGCGCTCGCCCAGCCCGGCGGTCCCAGGCTGCAGACCCTGTTTTCCGCATGGAATTTGTCGGGCAGCCATGGGATTTCGAACAAAAAACGCGTTGGCCACCTCCGGACGCGGGGCGGCTCTTCACTCTCAGTAACGGCCCTTAGCGTTAAGAAAGCGTTGATGGTTCGATTACAAGTCAAAAAGGTAAAATCCGTGGTGATGCGTCATCCACACACATCGGACAAAATGCGCCCGTTAACCGAAGCCGGCGATTGCGCCGCCGCAAGGGTAAAGGAATAGTAAAGTGAAGGGCTTGAAGCGCCCGCCGCTCTCTCTGATTGAGCGTTATTCCGATTGAGCCCCATAATGTCGTCCGGTTCGTCCGCGTCATCAGGATCTGATTCGAAGCGTCAACGCGTGCTCCCGGTTCCCAAGGCCGCGGCGAGCATGCGGACGTTCGATCCCGACTCCTCCATCGTCTCCGACATCATCCCCTCTCCGAACTATGGCGAGCGCAACAAGGCCCGCCAGCCGGACATGATCCTCTTGCACTACACCGGCATGCCCGATGTCGAGGGCGCGCTGGCGCGGCTGTGCACGGCGGGCACCGAGGTGTCGGCTCACTATGTCGTGCTTGAGGACGGCCGCATCGTGCAATGCGTGCCGGAGAGCAAGCGCGCCTGGCACGCCGGCGTCTCGTCATGGGCGGGTGAGGACGACGTCAATTCCTGCTCGATCGGCATCGAGATCGTCAATCGCGGCCATGACTGGGGCTACCCGGAATTTCCGCTGCGCCAGATCGCTGCCGTAATCGCGCTCTGCCGCGGCATCATGCTCCGCCGCAAGGTGGCGCCGCATCGGGTGCTCGGCCATTCCGACGTCGCGCCGGCGCGCAAGAAGGATCCCGGCGAGAAATTCCCGTGGCACTCGCTGGCCAATTCCGGCGTCGGTCACTGGGTGACGCCCGCGCCTATCGTGCGCGGCGAAAGTCTGATGCTCGGCACCATCAGCGACGAGGTGCTGAGCCTGCAGCAGGCGCTCGCCAAATATGGCTACGGCATCCCGCTCACCGGCAAGTACGATGCAACGACGATGGAGGTCGTCACCGCCTTCCAGCGCCATTTCCGCCCGGCGCGGCTGGATGGTGTCGTCGATCATTCGACGCTGTCGACATTGCAGGCACTGCTGGCGAGCTTGCCGGCCGAAGGCACGACCGTCGCGTCGAAGTGACGGCGGCGGTCGAGCAGCTCACTCTCATGTCCCGGACGCGCGACAACGCCCTCGCGTTGGCGCGCAGAGCCGGGACCCAGTGGCAACGCGGTCCGCTGCGGTGAGATGGGCCCCGGCTCTGCAGCGCATCGCCAAAGAGGCGCTGCGTCCGGGGCACGAAGGCGGAATTCGAGGCGGTTAATCCAACTCCCTGATCCTTCGCGCATACAGCCTCCGCAGCGGCGCGAGCTGCGTCGCCGCCGTCGCCGCAACATATGCCTGTCGCGCCTCTTCCTTCCGGTCGAGCCGTCGCAACAAATCAGCGCGCACCGCAGGCAGCAGCTCATAGCCGTCCAGCCCGCCGCGCGCTGCGATCGCGTCGACGAGATCAAGCGCGCGTGCGGGGCCGTCGACCATCGACACGGCCGCCGCATGATTGAGCTCGATCACCGGCGACGGGCTGATCCGTAACAGCACTTCGTAGAGTCCGGCGATCTGCGGCCAGTCAGTCTCCTCATAACTTGGCGCCCGCGCATGGAGCGCAGCAATCGCCGCCTGCACGGCGTAGGGCTGCGGCCGGCCGGGCAAGCGCAGCGCATCGTCGACCAGGCGCAAGCCTTCTTCGATCTGCGCACGATCCCACAGCGTACGGTCCTGCTCCTCCAGCAGCACGATGTCGCCGGCCGACGTCTCGCGCCCGGCGCGCCGCGCATCGTGCAGCAGCATCAGGGACAGCAGACCCTTGATCTCGCTGCGCCCTGGCATCAAGCGATCGAGCAGCCGGCCAAGCCGGATAGCCTCGATCGCAAGATCAGGTCGCATCAGGTCTGCACCCGACGTCGCGACATAGCCTTCGGTGAAGACGAGATAGATGACGGCAAGAACGCCGCACAGCCGCGGCGCGAGTGCGTCGCGCTCCGGCACCTCATAGGGAATGCCGGCGAGCCTGATCTTCTGCTTGGCACGGACGAGACGCTGCCCCATCGCCTCCTCGCTGACGAGAAATGCGCGCGCGACCTGCGCGGTGGTGAGTCCGCATACCGTGCGCAGCGTGAGCGCGACCTGGACTTCGGGCGCAAACGCAGGATGACAGCAGGTGAAGATCAGCCGCAACATATCGTCGTCGAGCATCGTCGCCGGCTCGTCGGGCGCTTGCGCATCCAGCGTGAGCTCATGCACGAGCGCCTGCTGCTTGCCGCGAAACGCGACCTGGCGACGAATGCGGTCGATTGCCTTGTTGCGCCCGACATTGACGAGCCAGGCGCGCGGGTTGTCGGGCACCTCGCATGCAGACCACCGCTCCAGTGCAACCGCAAAAGCGTCCTGGAGTGCATCTTCAGCGAGATCGAAATCACCGACGAGGCGGATCAGCGTGGCCAGCGCCCGCCCCGCCTCGTCGCGAAAGACCTTGTCGATGTCTGCGGACGAGATCACTTGTAGATCATGATCGGACGAACCTCGATCGATCCGTACCTGGCACCGGGAATCCGCGCGGCGAGTGCGATCGCGGCGTCGAGATCCTTGGCTTCGACCAGATAGTAGCCGCCGAGTTGCTCGCGCGTCTCCGCGAAGGGACCATCGGTCGTCAGGGTCTTGCCGTCGCGCACACGCACGGTGGTCGCGGTCGTCGTCGGCTGCAGCCCGTCGCCGGCCTTGAAATGGCCGCTCTGGACGATGGATTGCGTGTAGACACCGTACTCCGCCGACATCTCCTGCCGGTCCTCGGGCGTCATCTTGCCCAGGTCAGCTTCGTTCCGATAAATCAGCAGCAGATACTGCATCGCTCACTCCTGTTGTTCGGCTGGATCGCCGACATCCGGTCGAACGGGGCGCACATCAAACGACATCTTCAGGATAAATTATTTTGGATGCCGCGTGGACGCCGATATCGCCTTGACGAAACCGTCATAAATGCCCATTGCGTACACCGTCAGTCGGCCGGACGGCCGCCCCTGCAAGTGCCGAAAGGCCGCCGGGGAGGAAAGTCCGGGCTCCCTTGACATGCGGTGCCGGATAACGTCCGGCGGGGGCGACCCTAGGGAAAGTGCCACAGAGAACGAACCGCCCCGCTTGCCTTCGGGCTTTGCGGGGCAAGGGTGAAAAGGTGCGGTAAGAGCGCACCGCGGTTCCGGCAACGGAGCCGGCATGGCAAACCCCACCGGGAGCAAAACCGAATAGGGACGGCTTAAGCGGGCTGTTCGCGAAAGCGATAACGCCGCGGGGCGATGTCAGGCCCGCCGTCCGGGTAGGTTGCTCGAGGCAATGTGCAAACATTGTCCCAGAGGAATGGCCGTCACGTATCGCCGGCGCAAGCAGGCGGTGCCCTACAGAACCCGGCTTACAGGCCGGCTGATGCTCTAAAGCGTTTTCGAGCGAAGTGGTTTTCCGGTTCGCGTGAAGAAAGCGTGTCTTACTGAGGAAGCGACGAGGGGTTCGATGCCGACGCATCGGACCCCTCACCACTTCAAGGGCCGTCATTCCGGGGCTCGCGACTTGTCCGCCGAAGCTCGACGAGCGAAGGCGGAAGCGAGAACCCGGAATCCATCGGGCCGCAGGGCTGGTGGATGAATGATTCCGGGCTCGCGACTTCGTCGCGCCCCGGAATGACGATCGTGGTTACTCTACGATCTTCTCAAGCACCGCCATCAATGCCTCCGGCGCCGTGACGTTCGGCGCGTGGCTGGCGTCGATCTCGAAATGGCGCCAGCCGGCCTCGCTCTTCGTGCGCTTGGCGAACTGCCCGAACACGTCGCCAGGTGGAATGCGCGTGCAGTAGATGTAGCTGCGCGGCATCGTCGGCTCGCCGTGTCCAAGCTTCAGCTTCGTCTCGAAGCATTTCACCGGCATGCTGACGCGGCGGGCGTTTAGCCAGTCGAGATCGGCTTGCGGCGTATCCGGCGGCGGCGGGTTGGGCGGGATGCGGTAGCCATCGCCTGCGGCAGCGGCTTTTCGCATCGGCTCGCGCCCCTGCTCATTCAGATCGAACAGCGACTGGCCGTCGCGCGGCACGAAGGCGTCGACATAGATCAGTTGCGTGATGCGGTCGCGGGCGCGATCGGCAACGCCGGTCGCGACCATGCCGCCATAGCTGTGGCCAAGCAGCACGATGTCGCTGAGGTCGTCGAACTTGATGACGTTGAGGATGTCCTGGATATGCGTCTCCAGGTCAATCGAAGGATTTGCAAGATGCGACCGCTCGCCGAGACCGGTGTAGGTCGGCGCCACCAGACGATGGCCCGCCTGCGCCATCAGCGGATGCATCTTCTTCCAGACCCACCCGCCGGACCAGGCGCCATGACACAGCAGGAAGGTTTTGGGCGAGCGTGCGGTCACCGGCATTTCCATCGTTCTTGCTTGATACGATGAAGTCTAGCGGCCGACCGCGCGATGTAAACGTCGCGGGGCGTGCTCAGGCCGCTCGCGATGCAGCTTTGGCCTTGACGAGCACCGGCGTGAGCCGGCCGGCTTCGCGGCGCCGCTTGGCTTCCTCGAAGCCGTGCATGCCGACCTGCCATTGCAGTCCGACGATGGCGCCCTTGGTCGGCTGCAACAAAGCGAGCGAAGCAAACAACGTCACCGGTAGCCACACCGCCAATTGCAGCCAGACCGGCGGTGCATAAGCCGTTTCGATCGCGAGGATCGCCGGCACCACGAGGTGGCCGACCACGACGATGACGAGATAGGCTGGGAAATCATCGGCCCGATGGTGAAAGAGCTCCTCGCCGCAGACCTCGCAGCTGTCGGCCACTTTCAGGAAGCGCTTGAACAAATGGCCTTCGCCGCAATGCGGACACCTGCCGCAAAACCCGCGCCACATCGCCTTCGCCAGAGAGACTGAACCGGTCGCCATGACCACACCTCTTTCTTTCCAACGATCCATACAATACTATCTTGCATCCATACATTCAAAGAAAATGGTCAGATTTGCATGGATTGGATCCCTACAATCTCCGAGCTCAGCGGCCCGCGCTATCAGCGCATCGTCGACGCCATGGAGGCCGACATCGCCGCAGGCAGGCTGCTGCGCGGCCAGCAACTGCCGACGCAGCGCGCGCTGGCGAAGGCGCTTGGCATCGATCTCACCACGGTGACGCGCGCCTATACCGAGGCACGGCGGCGCGGGATTTTGGAGGCACGGGTCGGACAGGGCTCGTTCGTCTCGGAGACCAGCGCGCGACGAACGGTCGACCTGCCCCACCCGGTCACGATCGATCTGTCGATGAACGTGCCACCGCATCCACTGGAGGCGCAGCTCGACGAACGCATCCTTGCAAGCCTCGAGGCGATCCGCCAGCAATCCGGCCTCACCGCCTATCTCAACTATCAACCACCCGGCGGCAGCGCGCACGAGCTCGACGTCGCCGCAAAGTGGATGCGTACGCGCGTTCCCCACGTCCGCCCCGACCGGCTCGTGATCTTTCCGGGCACGCAGACGATCCTGTTCAACCTCATCGCCCATCTCACCGGGCCCGGCGATGTCGTGTTGACGGAAGCCCTCACCTTTCCCGGCATCAAGGCGGTCGCCGCGCGGCTCGGCGTCAAACTGGTCGGCATTGCGATGGATGAAGGCGGCATCCTTCCGGACGCACTGACCAGGGCGTGCCGGGAGCACAGGCCGAAGGCGGTCTATCTCGTTCCGACGCTGCACAATCCGACTACCGCGACGCTTTCGGCCGAGCGGCGGAACGCAATTGCCAAGATTGTCCGCGACGCCGATACGACGCTGATCGAGGACGATGCCTATGGCCTGCTCGACCGTTCGGCCTCGCCGATAGCCAATCTCATTCCGGAGCGGACTTATCTTGCCACCACGCTTTCCAAATGCATCGCGCCGGCGCTGCGCGTGGCCTATCTGGTGACGCCCGACGCCGACGCGCAGCAACGGATGCGCAGCTTTCTTCAGGCAACAGTGCAGATGCCCGCGCCGCTGATGGTTGCGCTCGTTACCCATTGGCTCGAGACCGGTGTCGCCGACCGCATCATCACGGCGATCCGCAACGAGGCGATTGGCCGTCAGCAGCTCGCGCAACGCGCGCTGAAAGGTCTTCAGTTCCTGGCCAAACCTGCCGCGCATCATCTCTGGCTGCGGCTGCCGGAGGGGCGGAGCCGGACGGAGATATCAGCGCAACTGCTGCGCAACGGGCTTGCCGTCATCGCCAGCGACGCCTTCGTGGTCGGCGATCATCCGCCGCATGCGGCGCGACTATCGCTTGGCGCGGCGCGCAATCGCGCCGAGCTCGGCCAGGCGTTGCAAATTCTCCTCAGTGCGCTGCACGGATCGGTCGACGCCAGGCAGATCGTCTAGTACACCGCCCATGACAACAAGGACATTGGTGTGGATACGCTCAGCTACGCGCTGTTGCTTTTTGGCGCATTGGCCGGCGGCTTCGTCTCGGGGCTGGCCGGTTTCGGCACGGCTCTGATGGCGCTCGGCGTCTGGCTCTACGTACTGCCGCCGTCGCTCGCCGTGCCGCTGGTGCTGATCTGTTCGGTCATCGCGCAAGCGTCCACGCTGCCCTCGATGTGGAAGAGCTTTGATCTCTCGCTGGTCTGGCCATTCCTGATCGGCGGACTTGCCGGTGTGCCGCTGGGAACCATGATGGTCGCCCAGGCCGACCCAAAAGTGTTCAAGCTCAGCATCGGCGTGCTGCTGCTGATCTTTCCAACCGCGCTCTATCTCAACAAACGGCCGCTCGCCTTCACGTTCGGCGGCAGGATCGCCGATGGCGCGATCGGTTTCGCCGGCGGCATCTTGGGCGGACTTGCGGGGTTGTCGGGACCGCTGCCGATCCTGTGGGCCAACATCCGCGGCTGGAACAAGCATGAGCGGCGCGGCATCTTCCAGCTCTTCAATTTCACGGTGCTGGCAGCCGCGCTGGTGTTGCAGACAGCGTCAGGCTTCGTCGCGACGCAGGTGATCTGGCTCGCGCTGATTGCGTTTCCGGCCACGCTGGTCGGCGCCTGGTGTGGCGCGCGCGTCTACCACGCGCTCAGCGACAAGCATTTTGGCGATATCGTGCTCGGCCTGTTATTCCTGTCGGGTGTCGGCCTCGTCTGGAACAGCGTGAGCGCGCACTAATCTTACTGTGTCATAAAATCATCCGCACGGTACGTCTTTGGATGAGAGCAGTACAGCACGGACATCGTCGCA
>NZ_JBANAZ010000230.1:0-856 GCF_059803455.1 Bradyrhizobium sp. UFLA05-108
CGACAACGGCGCCACCGTTCGTTTCAGCTCCAGCTGGGGCGACGGCGAGATCGAAAGCCGCCTGATGGGCGCTTTCAACGTCAGCAACCTGCTGTTGGCCTTGGCCACGCTGCTGTCGCTGGGCTATCCGCTGGAGGCGCTGGTGGAAACCGGCAGCCGCCTGCAGCCGGTCTGCGGCCGCATGGAAGTGTTTAACGCGCCGGGCAAACCGACGGTGGTGGTGGATTACGCCCACACGCCGGATGCGCTGGAGAAAGCGCTGGAAGCCGCGCGCCTGCACTGCCAGGGGCAGCTGTGGTGCGTCTTCGGATGCGGCGGCGATCGCGACAAGGGCAAGCGTCCGCTGATGGGCGGTATTGCCGAGCAGTTCGCCGATCGCGTGGTGATCACCGATGACAACCCGCGTACCGAAGAGCCGCGCGCAATTATCAACGACATCCTGACCGGATTGCTGGACGCCGGGCAGGCGCTGGTGATCCACGGCCGCGCCGAAGCGGTAACCAGCGCCATCATGCAAGCGCAGGCGCAGGATGTGGTGTTGGTGGCGGGCAAGGGCCATGAAGATTATCAGCTGGTGGGCAACCGCCGCCTGGATTACTCCGACCGCACGACGGTCGCCCGACTGCTGGGGGTGCTGGCATGATCCCTGTCTCTCTTCAGACACTGGCTGAGGTATTGAGCGCTGAACCGATCGGCGCCGATTGCCAAATTGTCGAGGTGACGACAGACACCCGCAAGGTGACCGCCGGTTGCCTGTTTGTGGCGCTGAAAGGTGAGCGTTTCGACGCTCACGACTTCCCGGCGGATGCCGTAGCCGCAGGCGCCGGGGCGTTGCTGGTCAGTAAGCGCTTATTGG
>NZ_JBANAZ010000231.1:0-839 GCF_059803455.1 Bradyrhizobium sp. UFLA05-108
GTATTGGAGCAGTAATGCGGCGCTAGCGGAGCTGCTCGATCAGGAAGTGAATGTCGTACAGCCAGCGTTTGGCGCGCGCGGAGCGCACCAACATCGACACGCACAGCGGCCGGGGGTGTTCTTTGCAGGCGGAGGGAGAAAACCAGCGCCCGGTGTTGGCCGGCGGCTGGAAATACAGCTCGTGGTTATAGTTGCCGCTGTCGACGCCGAAGGTATCGAAGTAGCGGCGCATCAGCGTATTGGAATCGCTGAACGACAGGTGAAGCGCGGTGTTGATCTCGGTTTCCGGGGTGATGGCCACGCCCTTCTTCAACCGCCCTGGCGTGTTGAATGCGGCGATAAGCGCGATGACCTGTTGCTGAATATCTTCTGCCATGACGACCTCGAGCCGATATGAATAAAAGATGAATGCGGTTCTCTGTCTGACTCTGCTCACCGCAGCGAGTTCTGCCCGCCGGCCGGGTTTTCTGTTTCTTTACACTTTCCATAAAAAAACCGCGCGCAGCCAAACACCTGGCGCGCGCGGTCCAGGGTTAGCGGCTGAGCGTCGCCTTATCGGCGATGACGCCGTCCCCCTGCCGCTCGGCGGTAACGCCGCCGCCCAACACTTTATACAGGGTGGCCTGATTGTCGTACGCGGTCTGCTGCGCGGCGATCAGCGACTGCTGCGCCGTGTACAGCGTGCGCTGCGCGTCCAGCAAGGTCAGATAACTGTCCACGCCCTGGCGGTAACGCAGCTCGGCCAGGCGATAATATTGCTGTGCCGCCGCCACATAGCCGGTTTGCGCCGCCAGCTGTTCCTGCAGCGTGGCTTTGCGCGCCAGCGCGTCGGCGATTTC
>NZ_JBANAZ010000232.1:0-759 GCF_059803455.1 Bradyrhizobium sp. UFLA05-108
GCAACGACGATGCGGGTGAGACGCAACGTTGCCGCGCGCCAACGCCGGTCATGTCGGCGCGATGGCGATATAGGGAATACAGGCCACGACTATGGCAAGCTGGATCGCATTGCCCAGCATGCCACCCCAATGCAGTCGTCGGAGCCGGCGCGCGGCCTCCGTGTCGCCGGCATCTCCATCACTGATCCGGGCGTCCATCTGCCGCAAAAACCAGCGGCGCGAGCACACGGCGAGTGCCGTGATCAAGCCGACGCCCAGGGCCAGGACCGGGCGGCCGTCCACGGCAACGGCGATCGTGCCTGCGGCACCGGCAACGGCCAATGTCAGGAAGTAGCCGTTGAACATGGCGCGCAACAGCAGGGCGACAGGTCGGACGTCCAGCTTCACCAGCAGAAAGGCCGGTGCCGCCAGCAGCAGATAAAACATCGGAAGCAGCAGGATGATCGTGGCGAACAGGGCGACGTTGTCTGGCATCATTCGAACACCCCCCTCTTTCCTGTGCCGCACAAGGGCTTTCCGGCAGCGCAGTATCGGCTTTGACCTATCACCGGCACCATTGGGCTTTGGTTGGACGCACACTGCTTCCACCGCCCCAAGGCATGATCCGGAAAGGTGTGGAGCGGTTTTCCGAAAAGATCATGCTCAAACAACAACAACCTAAAGCGCGATGACGATTCATCCCAATCTCATCGCGCTTTAGTCTTACTGAGTCAGAAATCCACGGACCAAGCTGGGTGAGAATCGCATATTGAAGGAGAT
>NZ_JBANAZ010000233.1:0-806 GCF_059803455.1 Bradyrhizobium sp. UFLA05-108
CCGCTACGGCGCTATTGGAGGGCGCGCGTGCGGACGGCTTTGCTCTACAGAGCTACACCACCTCCGAGGACACGACCCTCGGAAAGTGCCATTCAGTCGTTGATCTGGGCCATCGAGGAGATCGCGAAGACCGGCAACAAAAGGGCCGAACATCACGCGCGCTTGGCTTTGCAGGGCAGCGTGCGCAACGAACGATCAAACACTCGTCCTTAACTCTGGCTCGGTTAGGCCGAGCCTCCTTTTGTCTCTGAGAAGCGTCCATCACGGTCATCCATGCGTGGTGCGTGATATTAGCGCCTTTGGTGCCTGCATCTCCGCGCCGTACTTCATATTTGCCAACGAATTTGTGCTGTCGTTCGATGGCCATCGCGCAATTTTCATTTGCCGCATTGTGTGGCGAAAGGAGACGCTTTGCGGAGCTACCTTCCTCCTGCGTCATCGCTCGCCGAAATTGGCGAACGATTCCGGCGAGCCCACAAACGTGGTGCGACTTAATCGCCAGATCGTGCGCCGCGGCAGGCATCCTTCTTAGAAGTGGCGGCAAAACTCCTTATGCGCGCGGCTCGGCATGCCGCCGCAAAATCCCCAGTCTTGGGCGGACGTGACATATCGCGCGCCGAGAAATTTTGCCGCGGGGACGACGTGACCGCAAGAGCGGCTTATGCAAAGCACGATCTGTCGCGCGCCATGGAAAATTGCCCCCTCATATTGCCTCAAATGACAATGTTACCGAAGCGCACCCTGGTGTCTCCTGAATCGGCTGCCGCGAGTCCGAGCAAGCCGCTCGCGAAGCGCGCCCTCCAGAG
>NZ_JBANAZ010000234.1:0-795 GCF_059803455.1 Bradyrhizobium sp. UFLA05-108
TAGGCGGCCAGCTCGTGAGTCCCCAGGCGCTTACTTGAGTAAGTAACTGGGGTGAGCGAGCGCAGTCAACAACGCTACAGCTTGAAAGGCGACGGGTAGAAGATTTTGCGTAATTCTCAACATCGAATGGGGAACAAGATGCGGATTAAAGCCTTACTGGGTCTTTCGGCAGCGATGCTGCTGGCGGGTTGCAGCACCACTCATGAACTGACCGCTGCGGGTCAGCAGATCAAGTTCACCGACAGCAAGCCGGCGGCGGAATGCCAGCTGCTGGGGGAAGTGACCGGCACCCAGAGCAACTGGCTGTCCGGCAACGGCGGTGAAGGCAGCTCCATGCGCGGTGCGGCCAACGATCTGCGCAACAAGGCGGCGGCCATGGGCGGCAACGTGATCTACGGCGCCAACAGCCCGAGCCAGAATCTGCTCTCCAGCTTCGCACCGCTGGACAGCAAAATGGTCGGCCAGGTTTACAAGTGCCCGTAAGGCGCTGAGACCGCAGTCGCAAAGAGATAAAAAAAGAGGAATGCCACGGCATTCCTCTTTTCGTTCCATCGGGCCATGTGGCGCGCGTCACTCCGGCATCAGGCGCAGGTCGATCGGCGTTTTGCTCGGTTCGCCGCCCACTTCACGCGTCAGGCGCGGTACCAGGTAACCGGACACCTTGCTCAGCAGCGCCTGCATGATGGCGCGCGCTTCATCGTCGCTGACCATGAAGTGCGCTGCGCCCTGCACCTTGTCCAGCACGTGGATGTAGTAAGGCAGGATACCGGCGTCGAACAGCGCGTTGCTGAGCGC
>NZ_JBANAZ010000235.1:0-790 GCF_059803455.1 Bradyrhizobium sp. UFLA05-108
CCAACGACGAGCGCTTCGGGCCGCGCTTTTTCAGCCTGGCGAACGCCTACGATCGCGATCTGCGCGCCCAACTGGCGGCGGTGGCCGAAAGCGCGGGCATCCCGCTGGCGGAAGGGGTATTCGCTGCCTACACCGGGCCGAATTTCGAAACGCCGGCGGAGATCCGCATGATGCAGACCCTGGGCTGCGACGTGGTGGGCATGTCGATCGTGCCGGAAGTCCTGGCGGCGCGCCACTGCGGTCTCAAGGTGCTGGTGGTGTCCGCGATGACCAACTACGCCGAAGGGCTGTCGGATATGCCTCTTTCCCACGAACAAACGCTCAGCTGCGCGGCGCTGGCGGCGGACGATTTCATGCGCCTGATCCGCGAGCTGTTCAAAACGCTGTAACACCGCAAGCAAACCGGCGGCGGGCTGCAGGGGGCCCGCCGCACCAATCATCGTTGAAAGCATAATAACAAGGTGATGGCGATGGCGATAAAAACACGATTAAAAGTCATGATTTTCCTGCAGTTCTTTATTTGGGGCGCCTGGCTGGTGACGCTGGGCTCCTACATGATCAACACGCTGCATTTCAGCGGTATGCAGGTGGGAATGGTTTACAGCGCCAAGGCTATCGCCGCGCTGATCATGCCGGGGCTGGCGGGCATCATCGCCGATCGATGGATGAAGGCCAACTACCTGTATGCGCTTTGCCACCTGTTCGGGGCGCTGGCGCTGTACTGCGCGGCGCAGGTCGAGCAACCGATGCTGATGTTCTGGGTGATGCTGTTCAACGCCATGGTTTCTAT
>NZ_JBANAZ010000236.1:0-784 GCF_059803455.1 Bradyrhizobium sp. UFLA05-108
CGTTACACCCATCGGGTTGCCATCTCAAACCGCCGCCTCGTTGCAGCCGACAGCGAGGCGATTGCGTTCCGTTGGAAGGACTATCGCGTCAACGGATCCGACCGCTGGAAGACGATGCGGCTTCACCCGCAGGAGTTCATCAGGCGCTTCCTGCTGCACGTGCTGCCCAAGGGCTTCCACCGCATCCGCCACTACGGGCTCTTTGCCTCAACCAACCGCGCCGAAAGCATCGCCACGGCCCGTGCACTCCTCGATGTCGTCCCGCCTGCCGCCGACCCGCAAGAGCAGCCGGATGTTGCGCCGGACACCCCGCGCGTGCTGCCGTACCCATGCCCGTGCTGTGGCGCGCGTATGATCGTCATCGAGACCTTCGCGCCCGGCTGCCAGCCGAGCTGGCGGCCGACACTGATCAGGATCGACACCTCATGAGCCAGACCTCCTGTGAGCGCTGCGGGTTTCCCATTCCAATGCGCTGGCTCCACGCCGGCGGCGCTCTCTCTCCACCCTATAGCATCCATCAGTGCGCGCATCGCGCATCGGTGCGCTCCGAACGCTCGCCCAAACGCCTATTGCACTCTCCTGAACTCCCGTACCTACAGACACGCAGGCCGAATTCCGCCAGCGCCACGTCTATCATCAAGGTCGGCGCCGGCATCAAATCCCCATAGCACTCGCTGCACCGTCGGTGCCCAACTTCCCGCGACTTCGTGCCTTGGCGCTTTTTGGACGCCGGTCAGTTGACCCTGCGGAGCCTCCTTCTTGCCGGCGTCCAAAAACCAGCACA
>NZ_JBANAZ010000237.1:0-777 GCF_059803455.1 Bradyrhizobium sp. UFLA05-108
CCGGCGCGCCGGTCAGCCCGGCATAGCGCGCGACAGCTCTGCGATCACGCAGATTGCGCGACAGCGCCTCATGCACCAGCATGTCGGCGGTCTCGATGGCGATGCCGAGGACCCTTGCGATCAAACGAACCATCGCATGGGGACCCGTTGCTGCGGCCGGCGCAGCGGCGAGACGCTGCAAACGTTCGCGTTCGATGGCACGGATCTGGTCACGCACCAGGCTCAGCCGTTCCAGATCGCGGCATAGCTCCGCATGGGTATTGTCCGGCAGCGGCGTTCCCTCTGCGGTACGCAGCGTCTGGAGCTTCTGCGCCGCCTTCCGCAGCCTCGGATTGAACCCGCCGATGCCGACCAGGGCGAGGACGGCTTTGACGCGGTTGACGATCCGCGTCTGGTCGCTGACCAGGCTCTGCCGCTCACGGCCCGGTCGCCGTGTGTCTTCCTGCGCCATGGTCGGGATCGCGACCATGCTGCAATGGCGCTTCTCGCCACGCAGCCAGCCGAGCAATGAGCGCATCAGCAGTTCCGTGTCGATCCGATCGCTCTTGGCGCGCCGGTGCTCGCGTGACACCGCGATGCTCGCCGCATGGATAACATAGGCCTCTATGGCATGGGTCTGTAGCCAGCGCGCCAGCCAGAACCCGTCCCGCCCAGCCTCATAGGCGCAGACGATCCGCTTGATCACACGGCCCGCCTTGCGTGCTTCCTCGCGCCAACGCTGCAACAGCTTCAGCAGAGCGGCCGCGTCAGCATCAAGCTTCTTCAGCGGCTGACGCG
>NZ_JBANAZ010000238.1:0-775 GCF_059803455.1 Bradyrhizobium sp. UFLA05-108
GCCGTAAGTGAGCACGTCGTCCAGCCATTTTTTCAGCAGCGGCGGGCTGCTGAACCAGTAAATCGGGAACTGCAGCACGATGTTGTCATGCGCTTCAATCAACTGCTGTTCTTTGGCGACGTCGATCTGCCAGTCCGGATAGGCCTGATGCAGTTCGTGCACGGTATACCGCTCCGGATAGCGACGCAGTTCCTCCAGCCAACGTTTGTTAACCACCGAGTTCGCCATATCGGGATGGGCCACGATCACCAAGGTTTTCATACTGATTTCTCCAGTCAGGTGTTTCGACGCATCTTAGGGTATGCTGACAGAATGTAAAATACGCACACTCACGACACATACTTACCTTGGAGAAAGTATAAAATGACCGCCGAATCTCACTGCAGCCCAACGGGCATCAGTCTCGGAGACACCGGCTATGGCTACACCCTGTCGGTGATCAACGGCAAATATAAAATGATTATTCTCTACTGGCTGGCGCTGTATAAGCAAGTATTGCGGTTCAACGAGCTGCAGCGCTGCATCGGCACCATTTCGTACAAAACGCTGAGTTCGACGCTGAAAGAGCTGGAAAAAGATCGCCTGGTGGTGAGAAAGGAGTATCCGCAGATCCCGCCCAAGGTGGAGTACAGCCTGTCCGAACGCGGGCGTTCGCTGATCCCGGTGATCGACATGATGTGTAACTGGGGGGAACAGCACCGGCCGGAACAGCCGGTGCCCTGAGGGGTTAGTTGTCCGCCGCCGCTGAGGTTGCCGGAGCGGGATCGTCGTGCTC
>NZ_JBANAZ010000239.1:0-771 GCF_059803455.1 Bradyrhizobium sp. UFLA05-108
AGCGTTTGGACAACTATCACCGCATTCTGGAAAGCATGGCTCAGGTGAAGGTTCGCAAGAACTTCACGGACGCCGCAGACTGACACTGACGGGCGAGCATTGACGACGGCGAGGCCCTCGTTACAATGCGCGCCCTTTACCCTGATTCACGAGGTTAACGTGCTGGATAGCATCAAGATTAAACTGCAATATTGGCTACCGAAGCTGGCGCTGACCCGCCTGGCGGGCTGGGGCGCCGACAAACAGGCAGGCTGGCTGACCCAACTGGTGGTCAAAACCTTCGCCCGCTACTACCGCGTGGACATGCAGGAAGCGCAAAACCCGGACCTGACGTCTTACGCCACCTTCAACGACTTCTTCGTGCGCCCGCTGCGCGATGGTGCGCGCCCGATCATCGCCGACGCCAACTGGCTGGCGCTGCCTGCCGATGGCGCCATCAGCCAGCTCGGCCCGATCCGCGAGGATCAAATCTTCCAGGCCAAAGGCCACCACTACAGCCTGGAAGCACTGCTGGCCGGCAACTACCTGTTGGCCGAGCCGTTCCGCAACGGCCTGTTCGCCACTACCTACCTGGCACCGCGCGACTATCACCGCGTACACATGCCGTGCGCCGGCGTACTGCGCGAAATGATCTATGTGCCGGGCGATCTGTTCTCGGTCAACCCGCTCACCGCCGCCAACGTGCCTAACCTGTTCGCTCGCAACGAGCGCGTGATCTGCGTATTCGACACTGACATCGGGCCGATGGTGCAAATCCTGGTCGGCGCCACC